>JACDAZ010000192.1 GCA_013695175.1 Flavisolibacter sp.
TCGCTGCTCCATTTGATGGAATATTTTCTGAACATCAATAACTTTCTTGCTTTTCATATCAAATTCAATTTCTGCACGTAAAAATTCTTCCATTAATATGGGAAGGTCAAGTCTGAAAGCATTATAAAAGGCCATGTCGCAACCATGCAGAAATTGTTTTATATCCTGTGCCGCCTGTTTAAAAGTTGGAGCATCTTTAATCATCTCATCCGTAATGCCATGAATATCTGTAACCACAGCAGGAATGGGTATTTGAGGATTGATCAATTTTCTTTTAACAGAACGGTTACCATCAGGCTGATTCTTAACCATTGCTATTTCAACAATTCTATCGGCACAAACATTAGTACCCGTCGCTTCAACATCAATAAAAACTAATGGCTTTTTTAATTGTAACATCATGATAATTATAGAGTAAAGATAATTTTTTAGAGCGTTTATCAATCAACTCACATTGCCTTTAATGTAATTTTTTCTGCAAGAGCATCTACATCTATACCTTCATAATTTCCAGAACTCATTAATAAAACAACTGAATTCACATAATTATTATCTTTTAACCATTCCTCCAGTTGTTTCCTTTCATCAAATACCAGCAACCCAGGATGATTAAACCCTGTTTTAACAGTTTCTTTTTGCAATTCAGGCAGCCCTTTGATCTTTAAAGCATGTTTACTGAAAAATACAGCCGCAACATCAGCTTTCTGCATTACACCATCATATTCCTTTGTAAATTTTTCATTTAAACTACTATAAGTGTGCAGTTCTATAACAGCTATTAATTTTTTTGATGGGAATTGATCTTTAACTGCATCTATAGTAGCCTTTACTTTAGAAGGTGCATGAGCAAAATCTCTGTAAACAATTGTCTGTTGATTTTGTGCCAATAGTTCTAACCGTTTTGAAGCACCTGTAAAGTCACTTATACTTTCCACAAATTTTTTTGCTGAAACACCAATTTGTTTACAAACATGCCAGGCAGCATTCAGGTTTAATAAATTGTGATTTCCAAAAACTTTTAATTTTGCTTTTTCATCTTCAATTACAACTTCTGTTTTACCAGCTGTTATGGTATGTTCCGGAACTTTGTATGGATGATAAGTTATATCACTACGCTGTTTATCCTGAACCAACTTATTTAAAACTTCATCAGTTTTGTTATAAATAAGATGACCCCCCGACTCAATTTTATCTATAAAGATCTTGAATTGCTCCAGGTAGATTTCAAAAGTTGGGAAAACATTTATATGATCCCAGGCTATACCTGTAATAATAGCGGTATGAGGATATAAAAAATGAAATTTTGGTCTTTTTTCAATGGCGCTTGCAGGGTACTCATCGCCTTCACAGATTAATATTGGAGCATGTGTAATATTCACTGATTGATCAAAATCCTGTAGCCTGGCACCTACCAGGTAATCAAAATCATACTTTGTTTTTTTCAAAACATGCATAATCATGGCTGTAGTTGTAGTTTTACCATGACTGCCACCTATTACAATGCGGATCTTATCCCTGCTCTCTTTAAATATGTATTCAGGAAAGGAATAAACCTGCAAGTCCAGCTCTTTAGCTTTTAACAGCTCCGGGTTATCAGGTTTAGCATGCATTCCCAGAATAACCGCTTCTAATGATTTAGTTATCTTTTCGGGGAACCAACCTTCTTCTTCGGGCAACAACTTTTCTTTTCCAAGATTTGTTCTGGCAGGTTCAAAAATTTCATCATCGCTCCCACTTATCTTGTATCCTTTTCGCTTTAAAGCTATAGCTAGCTGATGCATAACACTCCCACCAATTGATATAAAATGTATGTTCATCTTTGTATTGAGTTAAGATTTAGATCACTTGTCAAACCAATTTCCATTTCTTTATATTTTTGTTTCAACTTTGAAAAATCATTATTTAAGGTAATTTTGTAAAATATCCGGCAAATTAACTCGTTTATATTAACGACTTTTGAATTATGAAAAACAAATTATTAAGCTTTATTCTTCTTTCAGTATCCGTACTTATCTTATCATCATGTTTTAGCTCCAGGAGCAAGCATGGATGTCCTTCAACTGTTTATTCTCAAAAGGCTAGTTTCAAAATCTAAATAAATTCTGTTGTGTATGCATTGGATTCATCTTACAGATGAGGAGCAGTTGAGACAGATCATCACTAATTCTCATTCAAAACCCCAGGCTATTTTCAAACATAGTACCCGTTGTTCCATCAGTTCTGTGGCCTTACAAAGGTTACAAAAGGCAGCTCAACCTGCAGATATTGATTTTTATTTTCTTGATCTTATATCAAACAGAGGACTTTCAAACAAAATCGCTGAAACTTTTGGAGTAAATCATGAATCTCCACAAGTACTACTGATAAAAGAAGGTGAGTGTATTTTTGATGAAAGTCATTTGGGAATACAAATGCAGGATATCATTGAACAGGCTAAAGCTGCTTATACTTAGTCGACCTTAACATTTTCTTTACCCCCAAACTGTACAATTAGTACTAACTTATTCTGGTGAAGTTACACCTGCCAATAGCTATATTTTTATTGTTTTTTTGTTTTACTTCTTTTGCACAGAATTTAAATGGCTTTTGGAAAGGAACACTTACCATGAGAGGGTGTTTCACTGAAAACAATATAGAACTGCAGTTAACTATCAAAGGCAAGGAAGTTACAGGGACATCTTACCATTATTTAAATATTGATAATTACATACGAAAGGAGGTAAAAGGTACTTATGATGAAAGAACGAAAGAATTAAATATACAGGAAGGATCAGTTATCACATATAATATACCTACACATTGCAGCATCTGTATTAAGAATTTTAAATTAAAATATGTTACTGCTAATAATGAAGAAATATTAGAAGGAGGCTGGACAGGATTTGTACTCGGAACCGAACTGTTTTGTTCTCCAGGCACCATTACGCTTTCACGGATTAAGGAGTCGGTTTTCAAAGACATACCGGAAATAAAAGTAGATACAGGTCAAATTCGTTTGGATTTTTATGATAATGGTGTGGTGGATGGTGACTCTATCACTGTGTTGGTAAACAAAAAAGTTATTCTCTCTCACCAGCTTCTTTCTACACAACCAATAACTACTTATGTAACTGTAAATCTTAATCAACCCTATCATGAAATAGAAATGGTAGCTGAAAATTTAGGAACAATCCCACCAAATACAGCTCTCCTTATTATTACTGCAGGTGATAAACGATACAGATTATTTCTTACTTCAACAGAATCAAAATCAGCCCGCATAAGATTAATCTATGATAAAGATTCAGGCAAAGCTGATTTTGTTACATCCGAAAAAAATAATTAATACCTCGGGCAGCGTATGGAATTTAAAGTTGCATTAGCCCTGTCAAGTAACCCAATATAAGCAAGAGAAAGTTCAAAACCTCCTCTCCCATAACTGCTGGTTTTTAGTTTTGAAATGTTCATGTCATAGCTAAATGCAACAGTAAAAGGCCGGTAATCAAGTTTAACTGTAGGTATAAAAGCATCATTCCATCTCAGGTAGGCACCTCCATGAATAACGTAGTCAGGTTGATCAATATAAGGGCCTATTTTTAATCCATACATAATACCGCCAATAGTTTCCTGGAACATTCCCTGCCTTGTATGATCTGCCTCAATAGCTACATATGAATACTCTGTAACACCAAATTTAATACCACCGGAGAACACGTACTTAGGATTTATTTCCTGCCCCTGCGTTTGAAAAAAAGAACCTTTGGGTTTATTAAAATGATGATAAGCTGCGCCTAAATAAAAATTGTCATTTTCATTATCACTGAAACTTGAATTTAAACTCATACCTACAGCACCATCAAAATAGCTGTAATTGGTTTGATTAAAATTTTCGCCATCCATGCCACCTTCATAATTATGATTGGTAGTTATTTTTGATCTGTCGAAACTGCGTTGTATGAATCCTCCCATAAATCCAACTGACAAGTACATATTGCGCACGTTACTTATAGATTTATGATAATTTACTGCGGGCATCATGTGAGTAGTAGTTAATGCTGTAGTTCCGGCACGATCATAAAATATCTGTGCTCCTGCCGTAATAAAATCATCAGCATTACCAATAGGCAATTTATATTCTGCACTCAGTGATGAAGTTTTATATGCATTAGCAATGCTGTTCCATTGTGTACGGTAAACAGTCTGCACACGTACGTCGCCTGTAACTATTCCTGCCAGTGCAGGATTACGATACAAAGGTGTTTCTGTAAATTGAGAAAAGTGAATATCCTGACTGATAGCAGTTAAAGCAACAGACATACTGAAAAAGATCAGTAAAATGTGCAGGTAAAGATTTTTCATAGTTGGATTTTTAAATTTTCAAACAGGATTTGGATTTATTATTTCAACAAAGTGATATCGCCCTTATATAGAATTATTTCATTGTTCTCACACATTATTTCACAGGTATAGATATAAACATCTGTTGCTAATTTATGCCCTTTATAGGTTCCATCCCATCCTGCACTTGCATCATTAGCCTGGAAATTTAATCTTTCAAAAACTACTTCTCCCCAGCGGTTAAACACCCTCATGGATTTAACCATGTAAATTCCTTTTCCACGTGGGAAGAAAATATCATTCATTCCATCATCATTAGGCGTAAATGTATTGGGTATATATACATTTCCGTTGTTACAGATTACAGACACTGTTACTTCATCAGTAGTTTTACAACCGCCAGCATTTTTAGCTTCAAGCTTATATGTAGTTGTTTGTTTCGCGCTTACATGAGGCTCTAAACAATTGTTACAGCTTAGGTAAGTTGAAGGACTCCACTGCAGGCTGTTTACATCCGCTGAAGCTGTTGCTTTTAACTGACCTGAAGAGCCAACAGCTATTGTAATATCTGCACCGGCATCAACAGTTGGCAAAGGTGTAACATGAACATATAGATAAGCTGTATCACTAAAGCAGTTGTCATTATCCTTACCAATAACTGAATATAAAGTGCTGGTATTTGGTTTTGCTTTTGGTGTAGCACTTGTACTATTATCAAGACCTGCAGATGGGTACCAAACATATTTTTCAGCACCTGATACAGATAATTTTATAGTTGTACCAACGCATATACTATCAGATTTACCAGCTGTGATTTTAAATGGCTGCCTTACTATTACCTGTACCGTGTCCATTTTACTGCAACCATATTCATTGATTCCTCTTACTACAAAAGTTTCAGTTTGTACAGGGTTTGCAATTGGTGAAGGACAATCTAAACAACTTAATGAAGGGGATGTATTCCAAATATATTCTTTAGCTCCTGTTGCTTTTAATTGTAGGCCTTTATCGCGACATGCAATTAGGTCAGAACCTGCTGAAGTATTAGGTAACGGGTTTATAAAAATATTTTTTTCTTCTATATCAATACAGCCATTTTCATTTGTGGCTTTTACCGTTAATTTATAATTACCTGCAGTATTAAATTCTATCACTTCAGGTTGCCTGCTAGTTGATGTTTGCCCGTTACTGAAATTCCAGTTCCATTTTAAAAGATCTTCATTTCCTCTAACCACTTCTGCTCTATAAGCTAATCTTGCCGGTGCACAGGCTACAGAATCACCAATTAATTGTATAACAGGATTTTCAAAAATCCGGATAGGTGCATCACCTGAAACAACCTGGCTGCATCCTGTTTCAGTTGTTACTTTTAGTTGCACATTATAGGTTCCGGGTTTATTGTAAATTTTTATGGGATGTTGTTCGTAACCGGAAGTTCCATCTCCAAATGTCCATTCCCATTTTGTTATCAGGTCATTAGCTACAGTATGATCAGTAAATTTAATTTCGCCCTGCTCGCAAAATTCGTTTTTACTCATTTTAAATTTTGCATCTATTCCTACAACTCTTATTGTATCATTACCTATAATAGGAACCGTACATCCTGTTTCATCTTTCAAAATTAATTTAGGAATATAATCACCTGCCACAGTATACGTATGTGTTACTATAGATTCATTAGTTGCCAGTGTAGTTCCATCGCTGAAGTCCCATGTAAATGTTATACCCGGAGAAGTGGTGGCAGTAAATTTTACCGTAAGCGGGTTACAACCTGTAATAGGTTGATAACTAAAGCTTCCTTTAGGTCCTCTCACTTCAATTTTTTGTGTGTGAACATCTGAACAACCGCCAGGACCCGTTGCTGTAAGCTTTGCAAAATAGATACCCGGAACAGTATAATAATGAGATGGGTTTAATAATGTTGATGTATTACCATTACCAAAATCCCAATGAACCGTTGTATAATCAGCAGAAGCATTATTAAAATTTACCAGCAAAGGAGGACAGCTACTTGATGAATCCGAAACTGTAAAAGCAGCTTTTGGATAACTGATATTTATATACTTTAATTTTTGTGTAGAATCAATACATCCAAATCTATCTTTTACAATAAGTTTAATGTCATAAAGTCCAATGCTGTTATATTGATGTACAGGATCCGATTCAACTGATTTTTTGTTATCACCAAAACTCCATGAATACTGCAGATCATAACCTGCAGAAGTGTTGCTGAAATGAATAGGCTTTTTGGTACAGGATACGCTATCTGCAGAATAAAAGTCAGCAATTGGTTTTGCAATAATTACTGCACTTGATTTCTCTGATTTATCGCTACAGCCAAATTCATCTGTTACTGTCAACGAAACTGTGTATTCACCGGCTTTAGCATAAGAATGAGAGAAAGATGCTCCGGATGCAACATTTCCGTCACCAAAATTCCAGTTCCAGCTTTTTAAAGCATTTGTTCCATCTGAAGATGAAGTGCTTGAGAAATTCGTAATATTATTTTCCAAACAAGATCCTTCTTTATCTGAAATAAAAGATACTGTAGGCCCATGAACTGTTACTTCTATGGTTTTGAAATCAACACAACCATACATATCTGTAATTGATAAGGTTATATTATACTTACCTGCTTTAGTGTATATATGCGAAGCTTTTTCAGCATCAGTTGATGTAGTTCCATCTCCAAAATTCCATAACCAGGATGCTACATGTGAGCTGTTTATATCACTAGCACTTAAATTAATTTCAGAATTTTTACAAATAGCAGTTTGATCAGCACTAAAATTTGCTTTTTCATCAATAATATGAACAGTACGCATTGAACTATGTGTACAAGTTCCGTTGGTTACGGTAAGAATGACATCATAAATACCCGGAGCTTTATAAGTATATAAGGGTTCATATTCTGTTGATGTATTACCATCACCAAATTCCCAGATCAGGCTTTCTGCCCCTTTGGAATAATTATTAAATTTTCTTTCAAATTTTTGCGTACAGTTTCCTGTAAAATTAAAACTGGAAACAGGAGGCTTTATGTAAATATAATTCAGCTTCGTAATAGTATCAGAACAGGTATTACTCCATACAATCAAAGTTACATTATGCCAACCCGTATCCTGGTATGCGTAGTTTGGATTTTGTTCTGTTGAATAACCTCCATCACCAAAATTCCAAAACCATTGATCTGCCTTGCCGGTGGTTTTGTCATCAAACTGAATAGAATTATATACGCAGGTTTTATTATTAACTGCAAAGAAATCAGCCTTTGGTTTATCTCCTACTTTCACTGCTTCAGACATAGTTATGGTTTCGCTACATCCGCTGACAGTTGTAATAGTGAGTGTAACATCATAAGTTCCTGCTTTTAAATATGTATAAACCGGTTTAGCTTCTTTAGATGTAGAACCGTCACCGAAACTCCATAAATAAGAAACTACAGCATCGGCTGATTCAATCGTTGCAGATGGTGTTACTGTTAATGGATTACAACCATTTTTGGGCAAATCATTTAATGTAATAACAGGTTTTTGTATAGAAATAAAATCTGTTTTTACCAAAGTATCGGAACAACCTAGCTCATTGATAGAAATAAGAATAACAGTATACTTACCATTGTTTGCATAACTATGTGTGGGATTTACTTCCGCAGATGAGGTACCGTCACCAAAATCCCATTTACTGCTAGCAGCTCCGGCTGTTTGATTTAAAAACTTAACTGTAAATGGTTGACAGGAATTTGTTTGATCTGCAGAAAATTGAACAGCAGGTTTATCTAAGACAATAACTGACTTTATAACAGAATCTGAACAACCACTAAAATTATTTACAAGTTTGATTGAATAATTTCCACCAGACTCAAATGTTTTAGTAGCATTTACTCCGGTATATGTTGAACCATCGCTGAAATACCAAACTGAATTTGATGGGATCGGTGTTGTAATATTTTGAAAAGTTAATTGCTGTCCTGCACAAACTAAGGCAGGAATAGAAAAATCAGTTTTTATGGTGCCAACCGAAATAAGATTTACTTTTTTTAGTGTATCAATACATCCCTGTGAACTTACCGCTACTAAACTAACAGTGTACGAACCAGGATTTGAATAAGTATGAATAGGATTAAATGCCGTTGATTTATTACCATCACCAAAATCCCATGTATACGTTAATGAGCCTGGACCAGCAGATTCGTTAGCAAAACTAACAGTTACAGGAGCCTGGCATTGAGCAGGAGTATTATTTGAAAAACCAGCTTTTACTCCTTCACTAACTTTTATAAGTTGTGGTTTACTAAAAGTTCTGGTACAACCAAAGCTGTTTGTTACTTTTAGTGTTACAGAAAAATTTCCTGCTCCTGTATAAATATGAAGAGGATTTTTTTCTTTAGATAAGTGTCCATCTCCAAAATCCCACTCCCAACTTACATTAGTACCGGAAGCTGTTGTACTCAAATCGGTGAATTGAACAGGCAGAGGAAAACAGCCTGAAGAATCTGAAGCACTAAAATTAATGACAGGATTTGGTCGAACAGTAATAAATTGATTTTTTACAATTGAGTCTGCCCCACTTGATGTGCGTACTACCAATTTAATTGAATAAGTTCCTGGATTAAAATAAGTAGCTGAAGGATTTTGCAAATAAGAAACAACTCCATTACCGAGATCCCACTTCCATTGGGTAGGATTGCCTGTAGATTGATCGGTAAATTGAACAACAATAGGTGCACAGCCTGAAGTTGTATTGGCACTAAACTGTGCTGACAACTGGGCATTTAATTTACCCTGAGAAAAGAGCAGAAATACACAAATGGTACTCCACCCACGAAGGATGTTAGCCAATCTCATAGGACGCTGGCCTCGGATTTTAGTTTTAAACAAGGATGTTGGACGGAATAAAAATAGAAGAAGAAACTATTATAAATTAACTATGAAGATTGTTTCTTTAAAAATCGGGTAGTTATACTTTTGAAATATCGTAAAGTTCCGATGCTTTAATATAGATGTTCTTTCAAGTAAGGTTAAAACTGATACTGAAAAATAAGGAAGATTTTAATTTACTGTAGAATCACTATTATAAAGGGATAATTATTTAGGTAAATTATTTATAAATAGGCCTGCACATAAGAGTATATATTAAATACTAAGTAGTTTTTATATTCAAAAGTTTTTTCAGGTGCATTAACAAATCACTTTCAGATTTACTGATTGATGCGGTTGCATTAGCTATAGAATGAGAAGTAGAATAAATAAGGTTTTTTAATTCTGGAGTAAACAGTTCTTTATTCTCATTGAAATAATTTTCAAAGTATTCCCAGGATTCATCAACAGGCATCTCTGATTCAGCAAGATAATCAAATGTTATACTGATATAATGAGCTTCATCTGTTCCAAATGTATCCCTGCCTTCTTCAATTGAAACCCAATTTTCTTTTACTGCATTTGTAAGTGCATTAGTTTCAGGAACAGTTACTTTTTTATCTGCAAATGCAATACTATGAAAAAGGTAACCTACAGCTTCATACAATTTTCTATATCCCATGATCTTATGTTTTATTTACATTACTTATTGGTTGATCTTCTTTTTTATTCTCCTCTATTGATGGTAAAACAAGTACAGGTATTGAGGAATGAAAGGCTATTTTACTGGTGGTGCTTCTAAGCTTTTCAAAAAAGCTCTTAGCATAAGGTACCAGGGCAACCATGTCAACTCCTTTTTCTTTTTCATAAGCCTCAATAGTATCAACAAAATTTTTACCTTCTAAAATTTCCACCTGAAAATCAACATCATTATATTTTGAATTAAGATAGGACCGATATTTTTCCTGTTTTTTGGCGTTATCAATATAGAAAGTATTGTCAGAATCAATATCATGGAAAAAAATGATACGCACTCCTGCATTAAATGTTCTTGCCAATGAAACTAAAGGATTGAGCAACTTTTCATTTTCTTCATAATGAGATGTTGCAAATAATATCACGCCTGGTACCTGCAATTTTGATTGTGCGGGTACTGTAATAACAGGAATGCTGCTGACCCTGATGGTATGTTCTGCCACACTTCCCATTAAAAACCGTGTTGCTTTTCCCATTCCTGAACTTCCCATAACCAACAAGTCGATTTCGTTTGTTCTGGAAAACTTCAACATGGCTTCTGTAACTGATCCTGTCAATAATTGCGTTTTAATTTTAATATTGTATTGTCCCTGTAGTTCAGTTTGTAAATTTTGTAGCTCCTCCTTCCTCTCATCTATCATCAGGTTATTATACTTCTCATGCAAAGTAAATGGCTGATACAGATTTTCATGTCCTAACTCCAGTACATGAACAAGATAAAGTGCAGCATTTAGATTTTGTGCCAGCACACAAGCATAATTTGCAGCATGTAATGAAGTTGCTGAGAAGTCAACAGGTGCCAATATTTTATTCATTCTAAACATTTATTATAAATAAAACTCTAATGCAATTTATCAATATTCGATTATGAAGTTACTGATCAAAGTCAATATTATATGATAATGATCACATCAACTCAACTTCTGCAATAACATAATTCCAGTCGTTTATTTTACAGGTAATATTTTTTTAGAACTTTCATTTCCCAATCTGTCTACAGCTGTTACAGCAATTTGTTTCAGTTTATAATTTTGGTTGTTGAGAGATGTTTGTAATGACAAAATTGAGGTTGATGCATTTTTATCCAGGATCTTATAATTCCAGGTGTTTCCATACTGGTAATAAACTACCCATTTGAACACATCAGATTTATCAGGGTGTGTCCAATTAATGTGTAATGAATCTGCTACTGTTATTTGTGCTACAGGTTCTAACGGTGGAATGGCATCTAACCAGGGGGTTGCAGGAACAAGTGCTTCATTCTTATAAGGTCCATTAAGCAAGCCATTCGCCATATTTGCATTTTTATATACCTGGAAAATACTCCAATGGATAATTCCTTTGCTTTGGGGTAACATACCCCTGGATATCATAACCTGGCTTAATATTTCATTTACATTTTTTGCACTTGTGTCATTGCCAACACTGATGCCGGGCCACAAGTGCCTGTTCATGGTATTTTCACTGCTCCACCAGCCCAGTAGTACAGGAAAGCTTTGTTGTATCCTATTTATAGGCCAATACAACTGAGGTGAAAAATAATCTATCCATCCTTTATTCAGCCAAAGCTTTGCATCTGCATAAAGTACTTCATGCTGATCGAAACCTGTTATTGATTCAGGGTATCCGGGCTTCCATATACCAAAGGGACTTAAACCAAATTTGACATGTTTTTTTTCTGCTTTTATTTGTGAATATAAACGGCTGATAAATGTGTTGACACTCTCTCTCCTCCAGTCACTTTTTGATAATTTTCCACCTATGGAATTGTAGGCTGACCAGCTAAGACTATCCGGGAAATCTTCATTTTTATTATACGATGGATAAGGATAAAAATAATCATCGAAATGCACTCCGTCTATATCATATCTCTTTACTATATCCATAACAACATTTGCAGAATGATCTTGTGTTCCTTTTAATGAAGGATCAAACCACCAATAACCTTCTTTTAAATGAACAACTAATTCAGGTTTTTTCTTTACAATAGAATGTTCAGAAACTTCGCCACCAGCAACATGATGTGCTCGATAAGGATTTAGCCAAACATGCAATTCAAGTCCACGGTCATGTGCTGCTTTTATCCAAAATTCAAGTGGATCGTAAAAAGGTTCAGGAGCTTTTCCCTGCTCACCTGTTAAATAATATGACCAGGGTTC
>JACDAZ010000206.1 GCA_013695175.1 Flavisolibacter sp.
TATTTAAAGCCATTATTAAAGTGGCTATTCTGGTTAGAAATCCGAGGATCAGAAATATATCACCCACTAATTCAATTCCTTTTCCGATATATACAAATATTTCCGGCACAGGTAATTTGTTTATAACATCCCGCTTTAAATATTCATTCATTTTTGTTTCATCAAATATTGAACCCACTAAGAAATAAAAAACAAAACAAAAAATAATTAAACCACGCCATAGCTATTTGATTTGTATATGAGCCATTACAGGCAAATGATCTGAGGGATACTTAAAATCATAAAAATCATCTATCGTAATAAACCTTGATACCCGGGTGCGATCATTATCTTCTACAAAAACATAATCTATTCTACCATCGGGTTTTTTAGTAAATTCAAAAGCATTCCATGTATTTTCAGGACCGTAAGCAGGAAGCTTGCTTACATGCCTTGCATCCCTTAAATGTTGGTTCAATAATTCAATTGTATTTTCTTCAGGCGTTGCATTCAAATCGCCCATAAAAACAACAGGACAATCTCTTTTCTTTTTTAATTCTTTTATTTTTTCTACAATCATACCTGCTGCCCTAAATCTTGACTCTTTTCCAATATGATCAAAATGTGTATTAAGGATCCAAACAAATTTTTTAGATGCAACATGTTGAAACAAACCATAGGTACAAATTCTTTCAATAGCAGCATCCCAGTTTTTTGATGGCACTGTTGGTGTAAGCGACAACCAAAAGGTTGACTGCTCTATTAATTTATATTTCTCTTTATTGTATAATATAGCAGAATATTCACCTTCCTTTTTCCCATCTGTACGTGCTACACCGGCATAAGAATGTGTTGGTAGTTTTTCAAGTAAATATTCAAGCTGATGATGTTGCACTTCTTGTGTACCAATAAAATCTACATTGTAATACGCCATTAATGCTGATAATTTTTCTTTTCTTGTTTCCCATAAATTTTCACCATCATTTGGAGCATCATAACGGATGTTATAGGACATCACTTTTAACTCGGTTTGACAAAAAATTTCAGAAGTTGAAAAGAGAAGAAAAAATAATAACCATGAAAATTTAATCATATCAACAATTTTACAAACTATTCATTTTTTACTGTGATAACGACATCTTTTCATCCAGGCTCCATATACCCGCACCGCTAAAAAAGAAAACCAAACAAAGCAAACCAAAAACGAAAGGGTGCTGATCTTCATAATAAAATTTTCCATTGCCTACATAAAAGCAAATAAAAAACATATTTAT
Source organism: Flavisolibacter sp. (assembly GCA_013695175.1). Taxonomy (GTDB): domain Bacteria; phylum Bacteroidota; class Bacteroidia; order Chitinophagales; family Chitinophagaceae; genus Flavisolibacter. The sequence goes on from JACDAZ010000206.1 coordinate 1,254, forward strand.
AGCCATGAACAAAGCAGCTATTCTGGTTAAAAACCCAAGAATAAAAAAAATACCACCGACAAGCTCAATGCCCTTACCGATATAAACCATTATTTCAGGTACGGGAAGTTTCTTAATTACATCCCATTTTAAATATTCATCCATCTTAGCAGAATCAAACAACTCCAATCCATGATAAAGCATTAATAATCCTGTTACAATTCTGATTATTGCTAATCCTGATTTTTGTGTTGTAATCTTCATGTCATCATTGTTCTTATTTAAAAAACGATAAATTATAAATTTCAACTTCAACTAAAAATTATCATACCTACTTTAACACGAAAGCGCTCCTGGAGTTTACTATTTTTTTATTGCAGGACTTTCAAATCCTAATTTTTTAAGTCCTTCCTGAATTTCAGGACTGCTCATAAATAAGTTCCATAACAACCCGCTCCTGTAATTTTCCATCATCACTACTATTGGTCCCTGGTCAATTGCAAGATATCTTTTAGGAAACCAGTTAGCAGTTTCACTAAAGGCATCATAAAAACCGTAAGGACCGTAAAGACTGTCCTTCATATTAGTATACCAATGTTTCATGGCTGCCATAGATTGTTGCGGAGTATAGGGCATGGATGACAGTGCAGCAGTAGGAGCTATTACTCCAAGATCTCTTTTCTCACCGGGAGCATGACCTGCATATCCACGCATTGAATAACTTGATGTAAGTCCCCAATTTTGAGGTCCATATCCTTTATAATTTAATGGATTCTCTATACACCATGCTCGGTTTATTAGTGTGTGATTTATATTATTTTCCCAATAATCAGCATACCTGTCTTTTAAACCTCTTGGATCTAAACCAAGAAATGAATAATGCGCCCAGAATAAAGGACCTCCATACTTTGGAGCTTCATTATGTTCTAGAGTTAAAGTATGCCCATAAGTAGTAATTGTATCTTTTATATTACCACTTCTTGCCCATCCTTCATGATATACTTCAGCAGGAACTCCATGAGTTGGAGATGAAGCTGCAAGAATATACATTATCAAACATTCATTGTATCCAGTCACTGGAAAATTCATTTCCCATCCAAAATTTGGGCTCCAGTGCCAGTACAATACATTTTTCCCATTTCTGTACCAGTTAAAATCAACCTCTTTCCAAAGCTTATCAATTCTTGATGCAATAGATTTTTCTCTTGCATCGCCATCTTTGAAATATTGACGCACTGTAAGTAATCCTTGTATCATAAAAGATGTTTCTACCAAATCACCCCCATCGTCTCTTTTGCTAAAAGGCATTACTTTACCTGTCTCACCATTCCACCAATGTGGCCATGCACCATGAAAACGGTCTGCAGTCTCAAGAAAAGTTAGAATCTTTTCAAACCGCTCAATTCCCTTTTGTTTAGTTATAAAACCTCGTTCTATACCAACCAGAATTGCCATCACTCCAAAGCCACCTCCGCCGCTGGTCACCACATGTTTGTCATTTTGGGGGTAGATGTTATCTACATGAAATCGTTCTCTAGCTAATCCGCTGTTTGGCTCTGCTCCATCCCAGAAATATTGAAAAGTTGTTCTTTGAACATCATCGTAGATCTGCTGAAATTCACTGGGAATTTGATTGATTACTTTTGGCATTTTGTTTTGACTACTGCAAGCGGGCAGCATCAAGACAATTAATACACAGTAGAGGAAATGAAGATTATTTTGCTTCATTATAGGGAAGATAAGGCAAGTAGTTATAAATATGGTGCCTGAAATCCTAATTTTTTCAACCCTGTTTTTACTTCAGGCGCACTTGTAAATAATTTCCAAAGCAAACCACTACGATGATTTTCTATCATGATAATGATTGGCCCCTGGTCAATGGCAAGAAATGAGTTGGCAAACCATGGAATGCTCAAATTAAATGCATCTGTAAAACCATACTCTTTCCATATTCTATCACCGAGTTTGTAATAGAAAAAATTTAATGCCTTCATTGATTCAGTTGGCGTATAAGGAAAGGAGGATAATGCAGCAGTGGGTGAAATAGTTCCGTTATCATTATTGGGTTCGTGTGCTTTGTATCCGTTAGGATCATCACTGGCTGTTAATCCCCACACTGAATCACTGTATCCGGCAAAGTTTCTCGGATTTGCTATTGAATAGTTGTAGTGAATAAGTGAGTGAGCAGTGTTTTGTTCCCAATAATTTGCATATTGATCAGATAAGTTATTGGGATCGATTCCTAAAAATGAATAATGCGCAAAAAATAAGGGACCGCCCAATGGTGGACCTAACGGCAATTTTATTCCATGATATGTGTTGCCATTTCTGATAGCTCCATTACGTGCCCATCCTTCATTATAAACAACCGCATCTATTGCATGTGTGTTAGATGAAGCAGCTAAAACATAAGTTATTAAAGCTTCATTCCATCCGCGAATCTGATGATTCATCACCCATTGCTTATCCGGACTCCAATGCCAGTACAATACATTTTCATTGTTCCTCCTATACCAATTCCACTCTACTCCATTCCATAGTGCATTGATTTTATTTCGCAATTCTGTTTCTTCTGCATTTGTATTGCTAAAATATTGACGGGCTGTAAGCAATCCCTGCATCAAAAAAGATGTTTCTACAAGATCGCCACCATTATCATTTGCACTAAAAGGAATAGTTGTGCCAGCACTTCCGTGCAGCCAGTGTGCGAAAGCACCGTGATATTTCTGAGCTTTATCGTTCAGGAAATCAGCAATCGTTCTAATCCTGTTGAGGCCTTCAGCACGAGAAATGAAATTCCGTTCTATACCAACTATAATTGCCATAACACCGAAACCTGTTCCTCCGGTAGTTACCAGGTCGCCTGAAGTATTTCTTTCCCTTGCCATGCCTGAAACAGGGTGCCCAAAGTCCCAGAAGTATTTAAATGTTTGCCTCTGTACTAAATCAAGTAATGCTTCATCTGAAATGCGGGGAAATTTGTCAGCAGGATCTATTGCTGTAATTAAAATAACGTCAATATTAGAGTTGAGCTTACCTCCACCACTCGATAGTAACTGATCTGATACATTCACAGAAAATCGTGAAAGATATTTCAGTGGATTTTGTGGAGTGAGAACAACTATACTATCACTGTTTTCATAAGAAATGTTTACCGGAACATTAGTAGAGTTATTTTCTTTCAATAAAATATTTGCAACTACAGAAGATTTATTTACCGGTGCGGTGAATGAAAGTCTAATTACAGGGCTTGTGCCAACGTTATTGTACTGGATACCAGGTGAACGGTTATCTAATCTTGCTGCTACAAAATTAAATGTTTCATTTACCGGGGGAGTATCCCCACCGTTTTCTTTATCACAAGAACCAAAAGAAAAAACTACAGCCAACAGCGCTATAACGGTAGCTGCTTTAGAACCCAGTTGTTGCATAATATAAAAAAGGGCTGCATTAGGCAGCCCTTTAGCTATGGAAATTATTAATTATCTGCCAGCTAATTCAAGTTGGTATAACGCCATAATCTCATCATCAGTTAAAGCCTTATTGTAAAACCTTGTTTCATCAATATTTCCTCTAAACAATCCCTGGAATCCTTGTAATGGGGATAAAGGAAATCCGTTCGTAGCATTAGGATAACCGCCGAATAATACTTGTGTACTTGTACCAGCCGGTAACGTTATAGCTCCAAAACCAACACCAGCAGCATCACGGAATCTAAAATTGTTATTGGAAACACGAACTCCATTTGCATAAAAATCTAAGAATGAGCCCGTACCATCCCATCTTGCAACAACATGCGTCCATTTGTTAGCGCCTTTTACCGTTTTAAAATCAACTTCTCTTGCACCGAAATCGTTGATGTTATCGCCTTTTAATAACGAACCTGCTTTAGTTGTCGCAATATTTGTTTTTATAACAAGTGTGTCGTTGTATGTTGTTGGTCTTCCATTTTCAAGTGATATTAGAATCGGACCATCGTTCCAATCCCTCTGTGCACCTGCACCAAGCGTTAAAGCAAATACCCCGGTAGGACGTGTGCCATCACCCTGATTTTGAGTAAAAATCCACGTACTTACTGAGAAACTGCCAATATCGCTGTTCAAAGAAGCAATTGTAGGGTATAAAACATATCCGCTATCTAATTTTACAGCTTGGCCTTTTACACCTGCTACAAATGAAGATCTCAAGCTTGTTACAGGTGCTGCGGAAGATATTCTTTCATTTAATGTTCCATCAAAACTCCAATGGGCTTTTAAATTCGTAGACGCAACTTCATTGGAATTATTATATCCGCCAATCTGAGGAAGATCAGGATCGTCATTGTCTTTACCGCAAGATGTTAAACCCACTGCCGCTATTAATGCAATTGCGGTCAAGTTGTTCAACAGTTTAATAAGTGCTCTTTTCATATTGATTGTTTTTTTATTTAAAAGAAATTTGAATTATTATTAATTAAACGAAATAAAGATCGATTTATTTGTGGAATTTGTAATAAAATTGATTAATACCCGGGATTTTGACTAAGCTTTCCTCCGCTTAAATCTATCTGCCGTTGGGGAATAGGAAAAAGATCATGTTTGCCATCTACATAAGCTTTTCCATGTGCCCGCAATACTTGTCCTGCTCTACCTGTTCTCCTAAGGTCAAACATACGATCATGTTCAAAAGCCATTTCGAATCTTCTTTCATTCCAAATAGCCATTCGCATTTCAGCCTGGTTTGTTGCTGTGGTATTCTCCAATCCTGCACGTACTCTAATTTGATTTAATGCAGTTCTTGCAGGTTCAAGGTTGCCTAATTCGTTTTCAGCTTCTGCTTTTATTAATAAAATGTCACCTAGTCTAAGAATGCGAAGATTTTTGTTAGAATTCCAGTCGTCACCATTAAATGATTCAAGTGTTTTACTTACGTATGATTTATAATTGTAACGTGGATTAGGTGCACCCTGGTTAACAACAAATCCATCCCATAACGTTTGACCCCGAAAAATAATAGTAGCCGCCCTTCTTTTATCATTTGGTTCGTAAGCATTTGCCAGGTCATCAGTAGGTGTATTAAATCCCCACCCAAGCCCGTCTGGTCCACGTGGAGCCTGTGTAACAAAATAACCTTCAATGCCCTTGCTTGGATCAACGCCTACCGCATTTACTTCCCATATTGATTCAGAAGAAAACTCTCCTGCTTCACGCCAAATCATTGCGTAATCAGGTAACAATGAGTATTTTCCCGATGCTATTACAGCATCAGCCATTGCCTTTGCCTGTCCCCACTTCCTTTGGTATAAAGAAACTTTTGCCAATAATGCCTGTGCAGCACCTTTAGTTACTCTGCCATTTTCTGCAGTTGTAACAGTAACAGGTAGTTTAGCTATAGCATCATTCAAATCGCTTTCAATGAATGCATATATTTCTTCAGCAGAAGCTCGTGAGCTAGCTGCTTCAATATCGGCCTGTGTTTCTAAAACCTTATCAATTTTCGGAACGCCGCCAAACATTCTCACCAGATTAAAATAAAAATAGGCTCTTAACATCCTGGCTTCACCAGTGTACCTGTCTTTATCATCAGGTTGCAGATTCATTTCTGGTAAAAATTTTAATGCATATGTAGCCCGACCAATTCCCTGGAAATTGCTTTCCCACACTTCAAAAAATGAAATACTTGATGCATTGAACGTCCAGTTATCCAGTTCATGTTTGTCCGCACCTGAATCACCCGGGTCGCTGCCTTTGTCGGCATCATCTGATGTCATGCTTGTAATTCCATTCCATGAAAAAGAGTGTTGCTGCCAGTCGTATAATTTACTGTAAACAGCAGCTATTATCCTTTGAGCACCATCTGTTGGGTTATTTAAAAGATCCTGAATTGTTACCCTGCGTGGTGGTTCATCAAGGAATTTTTTTCCGCATGAAAGGGAAGCAAATAGTACAGTAGAAAAAATAAAAAGTATTTTAAATAAGGTTTTCATAAGTATTTATTTGAATTGAACATTAACACCAATCATATAAGTTGCAGAAACAGGATAAATATTTAACTCTATACCTGCTTCGTTTTGATTGCCGGGTAATTCCGGCGTAAAGCCGGTGTATTTAGTATATGTATAAGGATTTTGAGCACTAGCAAATATCCGTAAACTACCTATTCTTAATTTATCTTGTTGCAGTGTGTAACCCACGGTAATATTATTTATACGAACAAACGACCCGGATTCAATAAAAAAATCTGTCGGATACGGCACTCCGTTAAATGCCCGTGGTGTTGTATTATTATTGCTGCCCGGTAGCCACCTGTTATCTGCTACATCAAACTCAATGTTATAATTTCCTCCATATCGTACTCCTTTTTTAGCATTGTACACTTTGTTGCCGGCATTGCCAAATATGTCTAAAGCAAAATCAAACTTGCGCCAGTTTGCTGTTGCATTAAAACCATAAAAGAATTTGGGTTGATAAGAACCTACATGAATACGATCAAGATTATCAATATTTCCATCGCCGTTTACATCTACAATTCTAAAGTCACCTGGTTGTGCATTGGTAACATGCGGATAAGCATCCACATCAGCTTGAGTTTGAAAAATACCATTTGTTTTAAACACCCAGAATGAACCGATAGGTTGGCCGACAAGAGTTTGTGTGGCTGTCCAGCCATTATTCAGGCTTCCATAGTTTAATGGGCGACCTAAACCTACATTTTCAACACTGTTTTTATTAAATGTCATATTACCCCGAACTGAATACCTTGTAACACTATTCAACTGGTCATTCCAACCCAAAGAAATTTCTAATCCTTTGTTTACTATATCTGCTGCATTGGTTAACAGGGAATTTCCAAAACCAACTTCCAGGTAAGGAATAGGATACAATGCTTCTTCAGCTTTTTTACTATAATAATCTATTTCACCATTTAGTTTTCCGTTTATCATAGAGAATTCTAATCCCAGATCAAATTCTTTCACTACCTCCCATTTTAGATTAGGATCTACTATGCCGGTAACAGTAGCACCATTAATGCGGTTAGTTCCAAAGTAAGCAAACATATTTTCACTCGGTCTCAAATCAAACTGCCCCGGAGCAATAACGTCATTCCCTACAAGACCATAGCTTGCCCGCAATTTTAATGTATTAAATAACTGCAGGCTGGCCATAAAGCCTTCTTTGCTTATGAGCCATCCTACACCAATTGAAGGAAAATTAC
>JACDAZ010000237.1 GCA_013695175.1 Flavisolibacter sp.
TATTGTTGCTTATTGTATACCTGGGAATATAACCATAGAAATCTATGCCTCCCTGCTGACCAGTTACACCATAACCTACCCTGAATTTTAAATCTGAAACAGTTGTGGAATTTCTAAGAAAATCTTCTTCACTTATTTTCCATGCAACAGCAGCAGATGGGAAAAAGCCCCAGCGATCATCTGGATTAAATTTTGAAGAGCCATCAAATCGCCCGTTTAATGTTAGAATATATTTATTGGCAACATTAAAATTTATCCTGCTATAATAAGATATTAAAGTAAATCCCGGATCAGAAATTGGAAACTGAGGTTCAGTATTTGGTCTTATGGAACGATCAAAACGCCTGTCAGGAAAATTATAATTTGTATAAAGAAAATCCTGATATCCATAACCGGCCATTAAGTCCACTTTACTATTGCTCCCAAAATCATAAGCATAGTTCAGGTAAAAGTCAAGTAATTTATTTCTTTGCTTGCTTCTGTATTCATTGTTAACACCACCAAAATGAACTACACTGTCTCTTCCAGATGCTGTTTTAACTACTTCCCATCTTCTATACTCAGAAGCAGCACTGTCAACTGTTCTATCTGTTCCCTCTCCTGCCTGGTGGTCATAACCAAGATTTAAATTTGCTCTAAGTCCCTTTACAAAAGGTAGTTGATAATTAAATTGAATATTACCCAGTAATCTGTACACTTCACTATTGTTGTCTCGCATTTCAAGTAATGCCACCGGGTTTCTGGGAGCTAAATCTCTTGGAGCTCTTGTACCTGATGTTTCTACATATTCAAAGAAACCTCCAAAACGATCACTGTTAACCCTAACAGGTTGTGTAGGGTCAAATGCTACAGCCGATCCTATGGCACCTTCATTAGCAAATTTGTTGGCAGTGCGGGCTCCTTTTACATTCAACTCAATGCCTAAATCATCATTTAATAATTTAGGACTTAAGTTCAATCCAAGAGATTGCCTTTGAAAATTCCCTGTTTTTAAAATTCCATCCTGGTTTAAATAACCTCCTGATATACGAAATGGTAACCTGCCATCTAAAGCTGCACCGGATGCAGAAAGATTAAAATCCTGACCCCATGCAGTTCTGAAAATTTCATCTTGCCAGTCAGTATTGGCTGTGCCCAATTTAGCCAGATCATCTGCATTACCTGTACTTGCCACTAAGGATCTTATTTCGTCTGCAGATAACACATCAACTTTTTTACCCGGTATCTGAGCAAAGGTTTGCGCCTGAAAATTAAATTTTACAGGACCCCTGTTTCCCTTTTTAGTGGTTATTAATATTACCCCATTTGAAGCCCTTGAACCATATATTGCAGCAGCTGAAGGATCTTTTAGAACAGTAAAACTTTCAATATCATTTGGGTTAATTAAATTCAAAGCATTTGATGAACCGGCTACACCACCCTCAACCGGAACACCATCAATCACAATCAAAGGGTCGTTAGTGGCATTTAAGGAAGAACCTCCACGAATTCTGATTCTGCTACCGGTACCGGGCGCTCCCCCATTGGTGGATATTTGTACCCCTGCAATTTTACCTGATATTAGTTGTTCAGGAGAAGTGATAGGTCCACGAACAAAATCTTTTGATGTTACTGTTGAAACAGAACCTGTAACATCTCCCCTTCTGGCTGTACCATAACCGATAACAACCACTTCACTCATGGTACCAGTACTCACCTCTAAATTCACAGTTAACTCCGATACTGCACCGGCGATACTAACCTCCTGCGTAGTATGACCAACATAAGAAAAAACAAGTACTGATGTAGCTTGCGGAACAGTAAGTGAGAACTGCCCCAATTCATTTGTTACTGTTGCCAGGTTAGTGCCCCGGGAAGATACGGTAACTCCCTGCAACCCACTTCCACTTGCATCCAAAACCCGCCCGCTTACGGTTTTTGACTGAGCGGATAAAGTGTTTGAAAAAAGCACAAAGAGGGCAGGTAAAATAATAGAATAGATCAATTTTTTGAAATTCATAAGCAATTATTATTAAAAAGTGTCTTGTTTGTGTATTATTAACACAATTATACTGAAATTGTAAATAAAAAGAGTTGGTTTAAATCATATTAGCTGCATTAAATAAAACTTTATTTTAAATCAGTCAGCAAACAATATTTCTTTTGCAGTGGCTGTTAAAGTTTTGTTCTTATAAATATTCTTAACCTTATACAACTTGCCAGGTCGGTGAGGAACATCTTCTTCCATTTCATTCATATCTACCAGCCAATTTTTAAGCATAATCCTTTTTCGAAAGTTTCTTCTATCCAACTCAACACCCAATATTGCTTCATATAGATCCTGGAGCTGCCTTAATGAAAACTTATCTGGTAATAAATTAAAAACTATTGGTTGCTCCATAATTTTTTCTCTCAATCTTTCTATACAGGTATCTAAAATCTTTTTATGATCAAAGGCTAAATCCTTTATATCACTCACCGGGTGCCAGTGGAGTTCATTGTTATTGGATGCTGTTTGATGATGTAGAATATCAACTAGTGAAAAATAAGCAGTTGTTATAACTCTTCCTGAAGGATGCCTGTCAAGGCTTCCAAAAGTATAGACCTGTTCAAGATAAACATTTGTCATACCTGTTCGTTCTTTCAAAACCCGGTAAGGCGCATCTTCTATGTCTTCGTCCGGCCTGATCAGGTCTCCAAGCAATGACCATAGTCCTTCAAACTCTTCAAGATCCGAACGAATCAACAAAACTTTTAAATCTTTGTTCTCATATCCAAAAATTACACAGTCAACAGATATAGCTATATTAAAATAATCCTGGTGTGTGCTTTTTTCAATTTCAGCAGTTTTTAAACTTTGTGGCATAGTTTGTCTTATTGAAAAGTAACAGGTAAAATCTTTGTTGCGGATTTTGTTGTAAGTCTAATATAATAAACACCTGCACTTATATCAGGTCTAAAGAAATTCAGTTGTTGTTTTCCCTGTAACAAAAATCCATTGTGTAATGATGAAATTTTTTGCCCTAAAAAATTCAGCAAATCAAAAGATGTATTTCCTGTTTGAGGCAAATACATTTCTATAGTAAATTGTTGTTTTACCGGGTTAGGAAAAACTTTAGCTTCTAAAGTTGTACCTGTAACAGGTATATTTATTACTGGTGTAGGTGTAAGATTATTTACATTTCTGTTTACGTACATTCTGTACTCACCCGGCTGTAATGTAAAGGATTGTTGTAATGAGGTAACTGAATAAGTTTCATTTTTAAGGAATTCATACCAGGTACCTTCTATTGGAAAACTAACTGTTGTTGTTTGAGCTGTTACATCAAAATTTCCAATAACCACTAGCCTTGATGTATCGCCACTGTTTACCCTTAACCACTTGACGGCTCCGCCTAAATTCTGGTCGATAGTTCCGCTTAAAAATGCTTCCTTATACCATGGGTGAAAACGTAGATTTATAATTTTACTCCAAACATCATAAACATTTTTTCTTCTTTGCTGCGCCTGGTAATCCCATCTTATAGGTTTTGGATCTGTACGGCAATTATTATTAACCGTTCCATTGGGACAATAATTAATCGGATAATCATATCCTAATTCACCAAATTGCCAGATCATTTTAGGTCCGGGTATGGTAAATAAAAATGTCCCTGCTAATTCCATTCTCTTTAAAGCAGTTGCTGTGTCTTTTATGTTATATGATCCGGATGAATTACCGAAATTGATATTCTTATAAGTAAGTCTTTCTTCATCATGACTTTCCATATAAGTAATAAGGTGTGGCTTTGTCCATCCCCGCACTGAATGAATGCCTGACTGGAAATTTGAATTTGCTAAATAACCCATTGAAGCTTCACTATACTGGTGATTTAAGTTTCCCCAGAATAACATTCCATAATCTGCCAGTTCCTTTTCTTCATTATTGTCTGCAAAGTGTTCAAGAATCACATAAGAACCATTTGATTTTAGTTGAAGAGAATCGTAATATCGTTTCCATATAGCCACACGCGATGCATCATAGTTACCCCATGCACCCACATTGCAGTTATTGCCATTTCCATCGCAGGTGTTTACCTGGGTAAAACCTTTTGATAAATCAAACCTGAAACCATCAATTTTATATTCCTGCAACCAATGCTCTACCACCCTGCTTGTAAAATAACGGGTATCAAGACTTTCATGATTCATATCAAAACCAACATTGAATGCATGGCGTGGTGTAGGATTATACCATGGATTATTGGCTGACGGTCTGTTGTTTTGCCTGTCCCAATATAACTGCACCATAGGTGATTGCCCAAAAGAATGGTTTAAAGCTATATCCATAATAACAGCCATCCCGTTACTATGTGCTGAATCAATAAAACGTTTTAAACTATTGCGGGGCCCATAATATTTATCAGGAGCAAAATAAAAACTTGGATTATAGCCCCAACTGATGTTGCCTTCAAATTCGTTGAATGGTAAAAGCTCAATGGCATTAACACCTAATCTTTTAAGATAGCTAAGCGTATCGCTCAAAGTTTTCCAATCATGTGCGGCCAGAAAATCACGAAGTAGTAATTCATAAATAATTAAACCCCTTTTGTCAGGCCTATTAAAATTATTTATTGCCCACGTATAACCCTGGGCACCGGTTTGTAATATACTTACAATCCCGCTTTGCCCCGCAGGATAAGGTTTTAAATTGGGGTAAGTAGCAGAGGAAATAAATTGATCATTGCCCGGATCCAAAACCTTTTGCGTATAAGGATCAGCGATAGTAAGCGTATCATCAACTTTATATTGATACCCATATTCAACACCCGGAGTTAAACCTGTTATTCTTAACCAGAAGAATTTACCATCAGGTGTCTTGTTCATTATGTAGTTAAGTCCCTGTGTCCAGTTATTAAAACCTCCAATAACAGTAACAAAATTCTTACCCGGTGCACGAAGAACAAGTGTAACAGAAGTATTTCCGGCTTCGTAATTAATTCCGTCTCTGACACCGGCAGGTAGGTCTGCTACCGGGGCTCCGGAA
>JACDAZ010000325.1 GCA_013695175.1 Flavisolibacter sp.
GAATTAATATGTATTCACTGTCAAAGGGTTTTATATGTCTTAAACCTTGTCGTACTGCATCAGCGGTACCCTGGAACCAGGTGAAGTTATCAGGTGTTTGTTCTGCAGCCAGTATATCAACAAATGCCGCACTGAAAGCACTGAAATGGTATGTATTTTTTATATGCCTGTTTAGTGAGGCAGAATTATACATGGTTAACACAAACATGCGGCTGATGCCGGAGTTGAGGCAATTGGAAATAGGAATATCCACTAATCTGTATTTTCCGGCAATAGGTACTGCAGGTTTTGATCTTGTAGCTGTTAATGGAAATAATCTTGTGCCTGCGCCGCCTCCTAATATTACTGAAAAAACTTCTTTACTTAAATCCATAGCTATACTTTTTAAATTAATGATTCATATAGTTTAATATACTCAGTTGCTGATGCATCCCATGAATGATCGATGCCCATCATATAACTCCGCATCCAATTGTAAAGGTCACGCTTGTTGTTGTATAAATCAATGGCTCTGCCCACAGAATAGGTAATATCATTTACATCAGCATTATTAAATCTTATACCATATCCCTGCCAGTCTCCAAAATCTTTTACTGTATCTTTTAAACCACCCGTACTTCTTACCATAGGTATAGTGCCATAACGTAATGCATACATTTGATTTAATCCACAGGGCTCCACTCTGCTGGGCATTAATAAAAAATCTGCACCTGCATATAACAGGTGACTTAAACTTTCATTATATCCTATATAGCTGTTCACATACCCTTTCAGCTGATGACTTAGTGCATCGATCCTGTTTTCAACCTCTGCGTCACCGGAACCCAATACCATAAAATTTACATTGCCATGATGCTGGTATACAGACTGACGAATGGCATCCGGTAAAACATCTGCTGCTTTTTCATCAACTAACCTGCCAATAAATACCATTAATGGTTTTTCTTCATCAAAACCAAAGAGTGATGCAATCTCCTTTTTGTTTCTTCTCTTACCTTCTTTCACAAGATGTTCATCATAATTTTTTATTATCAATGAATCTTTCTGTGGGTTCCATACATCTCCATCTATTCCATTTAATATTCCAACACTTTTTTTCCATTCTGTAGCAAGTAAGTTTTCAATTCCATTGGCAGCAAATTTTAATTCTTCCATATAACTGGGGCTAACAGTTGTTACACGCCATGCACATTTTATGGCACTTGCCAAGGGATTTATATTATGGTTCCAGTCAATCAATCCCCATTTCCAGGAATCATATGCCGGTAAAAGATGTGCTTTATCCCAGCCAATCCAACCCTGGTATTGGGCATTATGAATAGTAAATACTGTTGGTATAGAAGCAAGATGATTAAATGCGTAACAGTATTTAATCATAAACGGTATCAACCCTGTATGATGATCATGACAATGTATGATCTGCGGCATATGTTGCCACTTAGCCAGCCAATCGCAAACTGCAATTTGAAAAGCAAGAAACCGTTCTGTATCATCATCATATCCATATATTTTTTCACGGTCCAATAAACCGTTTATATCTACCAGGTAAAGATCAAATCCAAGCTTATTAGTTTTTTCCTTAATAACAGCATAATTAAATGCATGATCTCCCAGATGCTGCCCTCCTTCATGTACCAGTTCCCAGTCATTCTGGTAAAGAAATTTTGTGCGGTACATGGGCATCAATACTTTAACCACATGCCCCATCTCTGCCTGGTATTTTGGTAGTGCTCCAACTACATCGCCCAACCCGCCTGCTTTTGCCACCGGATAACATTCTGCCGAAACATGTATAATCTCCATACGCTAATCTTATAACCATCATCAAATTAGGAAGGTTTTTGAATTCAGCCAACTAAGAATCTCAATCAACGAAAAACTATAATTTTCATCCAGTCTTAAAAGATGTTGCTGTCATTGCTGAATTCTCTTTATTTTGGGCAACGGTTCTAAATAAACCTAACCAACATATGGCAACTTCTACAGGTATGCACAGAACAGGTTCTACTGTAAAATCAACCGGAATACCTACAAATTACGGAGCATTAGGTACACTTGTCACCGTATTTTTTTTCTGGGGTTTTATTGCAGCGGGCAATTCAGTATTTATTCCATTTTGTAAGAATTATTTTCAGTTAGATCAGTTTCAAAGTCAGTTAATTGATTTTGCATTTTATCTGGCTTACTTTATTGGAGCACTCGGTTTGTTTGCATATGGTGCTTTTGGTGGTAAAGACCTGGTAGCTAAATGGGGTTATAAAAGAAGTATTGTATATGGTTTATTGTTTTCTGCAATTGGTGCAGTTGCCATGATCATTGCTGTTAATGCCAATACATTTTCCGGAATGTTATTTGGGCTTTTTATTGTGGCATTAGGTTTTTCATTACAGCAAACAGCAGCACAACCTTTTGCAATAACACTTGGTGATCCAGCTACTGGTACAAGCAGGGTAAATTTAGGTGGTGGTATTAATTCATTTGGTACGGCTATTGGTCCCTTGGTTGTTGCCTTTGCCTTATTTGGTACTACAGCTGCTATTACAGACGAACAAATAAGAGCTTTAAGTTTATCCAAAGTAATTATACTATACGCAGGTGTTGGCGCTTTATTTATTGCAGCAGCTGCTTTGTTTTTCTTTTCCAAAAAAGTACCGGATGGTATTTCCACTGAAAAAACTGAAAAAGCAAACAAGGCACTTTATTCATTATTGATTTTAACAGGGTTATTGATCGTCATGTTTGTGCCTGTATTTAACAGCTACAAAATAGATCCAGCCACATTATCAGATGTAGAAAAACATGATCTTGAAACGTACAGGATGAAGTGGTTGTTTGGTGCCCTGGCAATAGTTGTAGCAAGTTTATTATTATCAAACTGGAGTGCAAAAAGAAATCCTGAAGGTTGGGGAGCAATGAAATATCCTCAACTGGTGTTGGGAATGCTTGGCATTTTTGTTTACGTTGGGGTAGAAGTTACTATTGTAAGTAATTTGGGTGAGTTGTTAAGCAAACCGGCCTTTGGTGGTTATCAATCATCGGAAGTAGCTCCTTTTATATCCATGTATTGGGGAAGTTTAATGATTGGAAGATGGGCGGGTTCTATTGCTGTATTTAAAGTAAGTGAGGCAAACAGAAAGATATTATTGGTTGTTGTACCCCTTGTTGCTTTTGGAGTTATTCTGGCTATTAATGCCATATCACAATATGATGTTCGTCCTTTATATTATTATGTACTGCTTGTTTTTGTACAAATAGCTGCATTCTTTTTAAGTAAAGACAAACCGGCCAGAACATTATTAATATTCAGTACACTTGGAATACTGGCAATGGTTATTGGAATCTTTACAACAGGCAATGTGGCTATTTATGCATTCTTAAGTGGTGGACTTTTTTGTTCTATTATGTGGCCTGCAATTTTCAGTCTTTCCATTGCCGGTTTAGGAAAATATACAACACAGGGATCTGCATTTTTAATTATGATGATCTTAGGTGGAGGTATTATTCCCCCTATACAGGGAAAACTTGCTGATTATCTGCAAACTCAATCAGATGTAGATGGTTATGGAATACATAATTCATATTGGATTGCTGTATTTTGTTTTGCCTACCTTGCCTTCTTTGCATTTGCAGTAAAAGGAATTTTAAAACGACAAGGCATTAATTACGATACAGATGTGGAAGACATGGATCCATTAATTGCTTCTCCTGAAGCAGGATTTGAAGATCCGGATGTTGTTCAAAAAAGACAATAATAATGAAAAGTAAACGCATGGATCTATCTAACGAAATTGCTATAGGAATTGACATTGGTGGTACCAACACAAAATATGGATTAGTAAATCACCGGGGAGAAATTACTGTTAAAGGTGATATGCCTACAGATATACATACCGATATTGAATCTTTTATTGATGCTTTATATGATACATTAGAACCACTTATAGAAGAAGCAGGACCGGGTAATGTAAAAGGTATTGGCATAGGTGCTCCAAATGGAAATTACTATAAAGGCACTATTGAATATGCACCCAACCTTCAATGGAAAGGAGTAATACCGGTTACTGAAATGATCACTAAAAAGTTTGGATTACCATCTTCACTAACTAATGATGCCAATGCTGCTGCAGTAGGTGAAATGATGTATGGTGCAGCTAAGGGCATGAAAGATTTTATAATGATTACACTCGGAACGGGTGTAGGAAGCGGTATAGTAAGTAATGGATCACTGGTACTTGGTCACGATGGCTTTGCAGGGGAGCTTGGG
>JACDAZ010000333.1 GCA_013695175.1 Flavisolibacter sp.
ATATACCTGATTACCCTACACATGGAAATAAAATAACATTGCATCATCTTCTTAATCAAACTTCTGGAATAAAGGAATTATTGAGTATTGAGGACAAGAACAACCTTCCCTCAATTAGTTATAAACCTCTTGAGCTTATTTCCATTTTTAAGGATCAACCGCTGGCTTTTGTACCGGGCTCTAAATGGAGTTATTCCAATTCTAATTATTCCATCCTTGGATACATCATTGAAATAGCATCAGGTATGTCTTATGCAAAATTTATGGAGGAAAATATATTTAAGCCTGCAGGTATGTTTCACACCATGGATGGAATTAATGAAAAAATTATTAAGAACAGGATTCCCGGCTACTACCGGGGCAGAAGTGGAACTTTTTATAATGCAGATTTTTTACATCTTAGTTATCCTTATGCTTCAGGTTCAATCTTGTCAACTGTGGAAGATATGTATAAATGGCAGCAGGCTCTGGATAAAAATTTATTGATTAAAGAGGAAATAAAAGCAAAAGCATTTACAAATTTTGCCGTACAAGGGAAAGAAACAAATTATGGTTATGGCTGGTTTTTAAATGAAATAAGTTCCAGTCCATCTTATGAACATTCAGGAGGCACACGAGGTTTTAGTTCAAATGGCATCTATTTACCCAATGAAAAATTATATGTTATTATTCTATCAAATTGTGTTGTTTATCCTGTGGAAAGTATTTGCACTTTAGTAGCATCTCATGCCCTGGGAAAGCCACCTGTATATCCACCAATTATTAAACTGTCAAATCAAGAACTCGAAAAATTTATTGGCTCATATCTGTTGGATGATGGCAGACAAATAACAGTTGAAAAGGATGGTGATGAAATCGCTACAGTAATGTATTCATTAAAGCGTATAATACATCCTTATAAGCAAAATATTTTTTTTACTCCGGGTAGTTTTGAAAACTTTGAATTTATTATAAATAATAAACAGGATATATCAGGTATAATATACAGTAACAGGAAGGAAGTAAATACAGGAAAGAAAATAAAGTAAGGTATATTGGGTTTTATATTATGTCCTAATATTTTCTATTGTAACATTTATGCGGAAATAAGGTGGCAGGTAAACATTAAATAACGCCCCTTCTCGGAACAATTATGTCGCTTTTGTACTATTTAATTCTGTAAATTCTATCTAATTTGAATTGATTTGAAAACAGTTCTCCATCAAGTTTATTTACCTCATCCTGCACTCCGGGAATTTATAGTCAGCTTAATAACAGTAGATGCTGTACTACCTGAGTCTATGAATACTGTTGTCACGCCTTATCCTCCGGCTCCACATCAATCCATAATGTTTTATGGTGATCATTGTATAAAAGTGAAAAAAGAAGGAATCGGCAGTTTTGAATTACAGCCTTCTATTGTTGTAGTAGGACCACAGTATACAAGAGTAAATCTAATGGTCATAAAAAGATTAAAAGTTGTAAGGGTAGATTTTCATCCGGGAGGTTTATATAGGTTATTGAAAATACCTATGAAACATTTGTACGATAGCGGCTTTGATGCTTTTGATGTAATAGGTAATGAAATCAGAAGTATAAATCAGCAACTATTGGATGCTCCTGATATAGAATCGGGCAAAAATATAGTTGAAAATTACTTTTTAAAGAAAATAAAAAATCTTAAAGAAGCATTGCCTTTTGATGGAGCAATGAGACAACTATTACTTAGTGATGGCAATATTCAAATCGAAAAAATTGCTTCGATGGCTTGCTTAAGCCTTCGACAATTTGAAAGAAAATGTAAAGAACGAATAGGTCTTCCGCCTAAAGCCTTTGCACGTATAGCTCGTTTTTCTAAAGCCTATAGAATAAGGGAAGCAAGACCAGATCTTACCTGGACAGCCATTGCTTATGAAGCAGGTTATTTTGATCAGATGCATCTGATTAGAGATTTTAAAGAATTTGCAGGAGTTACCCCACGCATTTTAGAAGAAGCCTTGGCAGGAACACCTTTCCGCATGCAGGCAGATTTAATTGTATGATTATTCACATCAAAATGTCGTTTTTGTACTATTTATAGGTTAGGTATCAGGAGTAGTTTTACTGAAACATTTAATCATGAACAAGCAATTTTTTATTAAACTATTTTCAATAGAACTGAAAATATCCCTACTG
>JACDAZ010000334.1 GCA_013695175.1 Flavisolibacter sp.
ATGGTAAAACATTAATTAAGGTTTTATCTTTTAAACGTGGTTGCAAATGGTTGTTAAATTTGCAACATGGAATGGACTGTTAGTCTTGATAAATTGGATGAATTTGCGAATCAATTCTGGAAAAATGGTTTTGAAGCAAACACATATGCATTTCATGGAGAAATGGGCGTTGGAAAAACAACAACCATTGCTGCCTTATGTAAAGCCTTAGGCGTAAAGGATACGATAAGCAGTCCTACGTATTCAATAATAAACGAATATTCTTTTGGTGTTGATGGCAATTCCAGAAAAATTTATCATATCGATCTCTACCGGTTAAAAGATAAGGAAGAAATAATACAGGCAGGGGTAGAGGAATGTATTATAAGCGGTGAAATTTCAATGGTTGAATGGCCGGACAAGGCACCTGATATCTTTGATGAAAACTCTTTACACATCATTCTTGAACCTGTAGATGAAAAAACAAGATTAATTAAAATTGTTTCCCGTGCTCAATTTGCAGGATAATCATTAACAATACGTATTTTGTAACCCAATTACCAGAAGTTACCGACGTTGCTATGCCTCATCAAAAACCATTTGTAAGTTCTACTTTCAGTTACGAAACCCTTGAGGAAACACTAGATATAAAACCAAAAGGCGCTCAATTACATATAGGCATTCCTAAAGAAATTGCCTTCCAGGAAAATAGAATTGCCCTCACACCCGATGCCGTAAGTGTATTAGTCAGTAATGGTCATGAAGTAACTATCGAACACAATGCAGGCGAAGCAGCACATTTTGCTGATAAAGATTACAGCGAAGCCGGTGCCCGCATTGTTTATAACAGGGAAGATGTTTATAAAGCACCTATATTGGTAAAAAGTGCTCCGCTTATAGATGAAGAATTACCGCTGTTGCAGTACAATCAAATGATTGTTTCGCCAATTCACTTAACTATATTGAAAGCAGAGCTTTTGCAGAAGATGATGGATAAACGAATCACTGCCATTTCTTTTGAAAATTTAAAAGATGACAGCGGCAGTTATCCTATTGTAAGAAGTATGAGTGAGATTGCCGGTAGTGCGGTTATGCTGATTGCAGCCCAATATCTTGGCTCTGCCAATCATGGAAAAGGAGTTTTATTGGGTGGTGTTTCAGGAATTGCTCCAACAAAAGTTATTATAATAGGTGCCGGTATAGTTGGCGAATATGCTGCCCGTGCAGCACTGGCTTTAGGTGCTTCTGTTAAAGTATTTGATAATAGTGTTTATCGTTTAAAACGGTTACAAAATAATATTGGACAGCGGTTATGGACCTCCGTTATAGAACCCCGAATGTTAGCCAAACAGCTAAAAACCTGCGAGGTTGCGGTAGGAGCATTGGGTTCAGAAACGGGCAGAACACCTATTGTTGTATCTGAAGAAATGGTGAGCAGCATGCGCAGGGGAAGCGTGGTTATTGATGTAAGTATAGACAGGGGTGGATGTTTTGAAACTTCTGATATGACTACGCACGAAAATCCAATCTATTTAAAATACGGGGTAATTCATTATTGTGTTCCCAATATTCCATCAGGTTTTGCCAGAACAGCATCGCAGGCTATAAGTAATGTATTAATGCCCTTATTGCTGGAAGCAGGGGAGGATGGAGGTTTTGAACAAATGGTTTGGCACCAGATACACCTTCGTAGCGGTATCTATATGTTTAAAGGAGCCCTTACTAATTTTTATCTTAGCGAAAGATTTAATTTAAAGTATACCGATCTGAATTTATTGATTGCCAGCCAGCGGTAATTTGTTTTTCAATTCATTCATATTTATCTGCTCCTTGCAAAATTCATATTCTACAACATCGTTAGAACAAACAACCACCAGTCTGTCTGAACAATAATTTTTAATCAGGTCATGATAGAGCTGTATTCCGGCTGCGTCAAGATTGCTGCATGGTTCATCTAAAAGCACAACATCGGTATCAGAAAAAATGCATTGCGCCAGTTTTACCCTTTGTTTCATTCCGGATGAATAATTTCTTATTTGCTTTTCAGTAGCAGATGATAATCCAATAATTTCAATAATTTGATCAATTGCAAGATTTTGCCTGAAGGATTTAAATTGTTTATGAAATTTTAAAAATTCTTTTAAGGTCATTTCTTCAACAACTTCCAGATAAGGTGCTGCTATAGAAACATGTTTAAATACATTCTCAGGATCCACTTGTTTATCTAATGTATAAGATACATTGCCTTCACTTAATTGAAGCATACCGCCAATACATTGTAAAAGAGTGGATTTACCCGAACCATTTGGTCCTGTTACTGCGTAAGAGGTGTTTGAATTAAATTCTAAATTAAGGTGACGGAAGATCCATTCACGATTAAATCGTTTGCCGGCATTAGAAAACCTGATCTTCATTCAGGCCATTTTTGGTGTATCGTTTAATAATGCCGTTTTTTGATGTTGTTATAAAGGAAACTATCTGTTTTTTTAACTCACCATCCTGAACCTGTTCATCTACCATTTTTAATCCGGAAGAAGTGCTATGGTTGCCTATAAAAAGTAAATGATAAATTTTTGAAATGGTATCAATATCATTTTGCGAAAATTTCCTGCGTTGCAACCCTACAATATTTAAACCCATATAACACATAGGTTCACGTGCTGCTTTTACAAATGGAGGAACATCTTTCCTGATAACGGTATGACCGGCAATATAAGTATGGGCTCCAATTCGGGTAAACTGCTGTGCACCTGCCAATCCACCAATGATAGCAAAATCGCCTACTTCTACATGACCCGCCAGTTGCACACCATTGGCAAGGATAACATTATTGCCAACAACACAATCATGTGCTACATGAGAATAAGCCATAAGCAGGCAATCGGTGCCCACTACAGTTTTAAATTTATCCTTTGTACCCCTGTTTATAGTTACACATTCTCGTATGGTACAATTATCGCCAATCTCGGTAGTAGTTTCTTCACCAACAAATTTGAGATCCTGCGGAGTAGCGCCAATAACAGCGCCCGGAAAAATCCTGCAGTTTTTTCCAATAATACTATAAGGCATAATAACCGCATTTGGCATTATGTGGCTGTCATCGCCAATAGTTACATTGTCTTCAATAACCACAAAAGGATCAACTCTTACATTGGTGCCAAGTTTAGCATTCGGATGTATAGAGGAAAGAGATGAAATCATGGTTATACTTTGGGTTTCTTTACTATTTGCGCAACCAAATCAGCTTCAGCTACAACCTTATCGCCAACAAAAATAGTCCCTTTCATTTCACAAATTCCACGACGAACCGGCCTGGAAAGTTCCATTTTCAATATCAAAGTATCACCCGGAACAACTTTATTCTTAAACTTACAATTGTCAATTTTTAAAAAATAAGTATCATATTCATAATCCGCATCATCGGGAATAGTTAGTATTCCTCCTGTCTGAGCCAATGCTTCTACCTGTAAAACACCCGGCATGATACAGTTACCCGGAAAATGACCCTGGAAAAAAGGCTCATTATAAGTGACATTTTTTATAGCAACAATATGCTTTTCATCCATTTCAATTACTTTATCAATTAAAAGAAATGGGTACCGGTGAGGCAATTTTTGTTCTATGGCATGAACATCATAAATAGGTGGTTTTGAAGGATCGTAAACCGGTATATTTTGTTTGTATTTATATTTCTTTATGTGCTCTTTTATTTTCCTCGCAAACTTAATATTGCTGGAATGACCAGGTCTGTTGGCAATAATATGTGCTTTGAAAGGAAAACCAACTAAAGCCAGATCACCAATAACATCCAGAAGTTTATGACGGGCAGGTTCATTGGGAAATCGAAGGTCGAGGTTATTGAGAATACCGCCTTCATTTACTTTTACATTGTCTTTTTTAAAAACCTTTGCAATACGCTGAACCTGTTCTTTGCTTACAGGCTTATCTACCACAACTATTGCATTATTTATGTCACCCCCTTTAATAAGGTTATGATCTATTAAATATTCTAATTCATGAAAGAAACAAAAGGTACGGCAAGGTGCTATATTTTCACCAAATTCAGCAATGTTCTTTACATCAGCATGTTGCGTGCCTAGTACCGGGGAATTAAAATCAATTAAAGTATTAATGCGAAAACCATCATAGGGAAGGGCTACCATCTCAACCTTTTTCTCCTCATCTACAAAGACAATATTGTGTTGAAGCGTATAATAAATCTTAGGAGTATCTTGTTGTTGAACACCGGCAGCTTTTATTTTTTCAACAAAAGGTTGGGCGCTACCGTCCAGGATGGGTACTTCAGGTGCATTTATTTCAATTAATACATTATCAACACCAGATCCAACTAAAGCCGCCATTAAATGTTCAATTGTACTTATCCGGGCCCCATTTGCTTCAATAGTAGTACTTCGGGTGGTATCTACCACATTATCCACATCTGCTTTTACCAGGGGTTCATCAGGGAGATCAACGCGTTTAAAAACGATCCCTGTATTCGGGGAAGCGGGTTTTAAACGGATCTCAACTGTTTTTCCAGTATGGATTCCTACTCCTTTAATAGACGTTTCTGTAGCTAAAGTGTGTTGAAAATCTTTGGAACACTTTTCATCTTGCATTTGGCGAATGTATGAAACTCTAGAAAAATTAACGCAACTGCAGATTCATAGTTAAAAATGAATGGGGCAGATTTGACAACCTTATTACCAAACTTTATTGTTGAGCCACTAATTTTGCTGCTAATGAAACTTACCGGGGCATATGTTGATTTAGCTATAAGGCAGGCAGAACTGCAGCAACCGGTGTCAGTGGAAGTACGAAAACAAATACCGGGATCTGTCCATTATTCCATAAAAAGATTTCTACGCCCTCCCGACTGGATGGCTGAAGATACAGGTATGTTCAGGTACCAGGTTCATGAAAAAGATTCCACAGAAAATGCCCTTGAACTGAGATTTTGTGTTGCAGGTCAGATGTATTGCAGTCATTCAGTGGCGGATTGTGGAAACTGTAAATTCAAGACATCAGTTAATTGTACAGAAAAGATTCCAAGTGTTGATATAATAAGTTTCACGTTTACTTCTTCGCTGCTATCACAGTTTGTTAAAGCAAAAGTTGTCAATAATTCAATTGGTGAGGACCTTCTTTCCTTTAAATATTCTTCTTCGTTTATAAAAACAGTTCCCATCTGCAACCGCACCAGGAAGGTACTTGAAGGGTTAATGAACCATAATTATTCTGATACTCTTGAGAATATTTTTGTAAATGCCCAAACCCAGATTTTACTTCTTTACAGCCTGGAGTGTATGGTGGGGGAAAAAGAAATTGAAACTTTAACCTGTAAATTTTTGGCAAATGAAGCTGACCGCGAAAAAATTATAAAAGCAAGAGAGATTTTAATACAACACATAGGTGACCCCATCACTATTAAAGAATTAAGCCGTAAAGTTGCCATCAATGAATGTTACCTGAAGAAGGGCTTTAAAGAAATGTTTGGTACTACTATATTTGATTTCTACCAAAATCAAAGGATGGAGCACGCTAAATTCCTGCTTTATGAAAAAGGCTTGACGGTAACCGAAGTTTCTTTTTTACTGGGTTATTCATCTATATCTCATTTTTCTACTGCTTTTAAAAAACATACAGGATTAAAACCATGTGAATTGTTGCTACGTTAAAATTGTAGTTTAAACATTTTATTTAACCTTGTAGTGTTGTAATAACTCATTTCTCCATCCTGCACGCTTACATTTGCACTTTTTATTTTATTATGATCAGTTTACTGGCAGGTACATTTTTACTGGCTATGGTGCATGCACTTATACCAAACCATTGGTTACCTCTCGTAGCTGTGGCAAGAGCAGAAAAATGGAAACCCCGGGAAGTTACCACTATCACCTTCCTTGCTGCCTTAGCTCATGTTGCCGGTACAGTAGCATTGGGTATTATTTTGGGTTTAATAGGTAAGCAACTGGAAGAGCAATATGGAAATATTATTTATGTAGTATCTGCCATCTTACTCATAGTTTTTGGATTGATATATTTTACAGTGAACCTGCCTCACCATCATCACAGCACACAAAAGGATGTGGTAGCATATAAACGCTCCAAAAGAAGATGGATATTGATATTTATTGTTATGATGTTTTTATCACCCTGTCTTGAAGTGGAAAGTTTGTTTCTTTCAGCAGGTGCTTATGGAATGGGGTTGGTGAGTTTACTGGCAGTAGTTTATGCTATTGTAAGCATTACAGGTATTATGCTATTGGTTTCATTGGGTTATAAGGGAGTAAAATTGTTAAGTGCTGAATTTATTGAACACAATGAAAAACGAATCACCGGAATTGTATTAATTATAGTGGGTATAATAACTTTTTTTGTTCACTAAGCTGTTTTGCTACTATTAAGCAATTGTTGCAGCCTGTCCCGTTCATTTACGGGATCGCACACTTCAGCTTTAATGAATTCTATTCAACATCTAAATTCAAATATGAGTTCTATAAAACAACATCTTCGTTTATCAGCTTTACTGGAAGGCATTTCTTTTTTACTTCTTTTATTTATTGCCATGCCACTGAAATATTTTGCAGGTATTCCTGAATTTGTCAGGTACATTGGCTGGGCTCACGGGTTGCTTTTTGTATGGTATATAATAGCTGTATTTATGGGTAGAGAAGAATATAAGTTTTCTTTAAAACAAACTGCCATTGCATTAGCCGGTTCTGTACTTCCCTTTGGTACTTTTTATGCCGATGATAAGATTTTTAAACATCTGTAATTAAAGAATTTCAGCAAGTGATTCTTTAGCTGCCTCTATAGTAATATCCAGGTCTTTTTGTGTTAGAGCATTACTTAAAAACCAGGTTTCAAAAGCGGAAGGCGGTAAATAAATTCCTCTCTTCAACATTGCGTGAAAAAACTTATTAAACAATGCATTATTGGCTGATGATGCCGATGCAAAATCAATAACGGGTTGCTGACTGAAATGAACTGATATCATACTTCCCATACTATTGATAACAAAGGGAACACCAGATTCTTCAAAAACTTTTTCTAATCCATTTTTCAAATAGTTACTTTTTTCTTCCAAATCAGAATATACAACAGGATTTGATTTTAAATACGACAGTAATGTATATCCGGCTATCATGGCTATAGGGTTGCCACTTAATGTCCCAGCCTGGTATACATTTCCCAGCGGTGCAATCTGTTTCATGATTTCCATTTTGCCACCAAAAGCACCAACAGGCATTCCTGCACCAATCACTTTTCCGTAAGTAACCAAATCGGCATCAATGTTTAATCTTTCTTGTGCACCGCCCTGGGCTAATCTGAAACCCGTCATCACTTCATCAAATATTAATACAATGCCTTCTTCTGTACATATATTTCTTAACCCTTCAAGAAAGCCGGGTTCAGGAATAATACATCCCATATTACCCGGAACAGGTTCTATAATAACAGCTGCAATTTCATTTTTATGTTCTTCTATAAGTTTTTTTACTGCATCCAGGTCATTAAAAGGTGCGGTAAGCGTATCAGCAGATACTCCGGCTGTAACACCCGGCACTGTTTGAATATTAAATGTTGCTACTCCACTTCCGGCTTTCACTAAAAATGAATCAGCATGGCCGTGATAACATCCTTCAAATTTTATGATCTTGTTCCATCCCGTATAACCTCTTGCCAGTCTGATAGCACTCATACATGCTTCCGTACCACTACTTACCATTCTGATCAGATCAACATTGGGTACCATACTCTTCACCAATTCAGCCATGTCCACTTCCAGTTCTGTGGGTGCACCAAAAGAAGTAGAATCCAGTGCTTTTTCCTGAATAGCTTTTACTACAGGGTCAAAAGCATGGCCTAAAATCATGGGTCCCCATGAATTTATATAATCTAAATATCTGTTACCATCAACATCATATAAATAAGCGCCTTTTGCACTTTGAAAAAAAATGGGAGTTCCACCAACACTTTTAAATGCCCTTACCGGTGAGTTTACACCACCTGGTATACTTTCCTGTGCCCGGTTAAATAATTCTATACTTTTCGAAATATTCATAATGTGAATGGTGAATGGTGAATTGTCAAAAGTGCTATGATTGGCAAGGTGTCCATTATGTAAATGGTAAATGATTATCAGTGAATAAAAGCATTAAGATTGTATTAATCCTGTTAATATTTTAAAACATTTTACAATTGTAGCTCCTAACCTTTCTGTATTGATATTTGATAAATAACCAATTTCTTTTGCAATGTCTAATGCAGCGTCAACTTCAATTAAAGATCCTCTTGCAATCTCGTAATATCTTTTTCTTTCTGCTACAGACTTGCTTGAAGAACCTTCTGCAATATTTAAATGTACTGAAAGTGCTGCACGCCTTATTTGTGAGACCATTCCAAACTTTTCATCATAAGGAAGTTGGTTCGTTAATTTATAACATTCAACTACAACCTCTTTTGAAGCTGAATATACATCAAGCTTTTGATGATTTAAAGTGAGAAACATGCGAGAAGTTTTTTCAAACTTACAGCAATTCACCATTCACCATTGACAATTCACGAAATCAATCTAACTGCGTCTTTTGCAAAATAGGTGGCAATCAAATCTGCACCGGCACGTTTCATTGATGTAAGGGTTTCTAAAATAGCTTTGTCTTCATCTATCCATCCCATTTTAGCAGCAGCTTTTATCATGGCATATTCACCACTGATGTTGTAGCAACTAACGGGTACGTTCACACTGGTTTTTACTTCCCTAATGATGTCTAAATATGAAAGCGCAGGCTTCACCATCACTATATCTGCTCCTTCTTCCACATCCATTTGCGCTTCTTTTACAGCTTCAATGCGATTGGCATAATCCATCTGATATGTTTTCTTATCACCAAAACCTGGTGCACTATCCAGGGCATCCCTGAATGGACCGTAAAAACAGGATGCATATTTGGCACTGTATGCCATGATACCTGTTTTTGTATAATTTGATTCTTCTAAAGCTTTTCTTATAGCACCTATTCTTCCATCCATCATATCGCTGGGAGCAACAAAATCAGCACCGGCTTCTGCATGGCTCACACTCATTTTTGCCAAAACTTCCACTGTTGCATCATTAACTATTTCACCATTTTCAACAATACCATCATGCCCAAAAGAAGAAAAAGGATCCAATGCCACATCAGTCATCACCAGCATTTCCGGAACAGCATCTTTGATAGCTTTTATACTGCGTTGCATTAGTCCGTTTGGATTTAAAGCCTCGGTGCCTTTATTATCTTTTAATTCATCTCTTGATTTTACAAATAAAAGCACACTCTTTAATCCCATCTGCCAAAGTTCTTTTACTTCCTTAACTGTCAGGTCAACTGATCGACGATAATAATTTGGCATGGAAGCAATTTCAGACGAGTCATCTTCACCTTCTATAATAAATAGTGGAACTATAAAATCATTAGGAGTTAATTGCGTTTCAGCAACCAAACTTCTTATTGCTGATGATTGACGAAGTATTCTGTTGCGGCGTTGTAAGTACATTATATTCTCTTTGAAATTATGTCCGGATTCTGGTGTGTATTATGTATGGCAAAGATGAATACTAATGAATCTTGTATTTCAAAAATTATATTATAAAGAAAATCGGTTAAGGAAGCCTTACGTAAGTTCTTATTAATGTCTAAATAAGAAAAATACTGGGGAGTCTGCATTAATTTGGTGTAAAGGATTTGAAGCGTATCTATAAATTTTTCCGCTGCTGATTCACTATTTATTTTATAATAAATTAATGCTTTCTCTAAATCTTCCTGTGCCTCCGTTGATATTACAAGTGAGTACATTATTTAAGCTTTTCTTTTAAGCTTTTTAATGACTCTTCTACAGTAAATCCTTTTTTGCCTGACGCATAAAATTCATCCCTGCTTTCTTCAAATTTCTTTATCTCCTCCTCAGAAAATTGATATTCCTGATGGTTGTATTCATTAGCTAAAGCAATGATTAATCCAAGAAGCTTATCATCAGCATTTCTTACGATCTCCATAATAATTTCTTTTTTTTCTGCGAAGCCCATAAAAAAGGTTTTATCAAAGTTACAAAACATACCTGCTAAACCCAATCTCTTGGCTGTAAACAAACCTGCACTAATTTATCTTCTTCACTACCGGGTTTAGGTTGATAATTATATTCAAATCTGACTGTGGGTGGAAGGCTCATTAAAATGCTTTCTGTTCTTCCATTGGTTTTTAACCCAAAAATGGTTCCCCTGTCGTGAATTAAATTAAATTCCACGTACCTGCCACGCCGGATTTCCTGCCAATTCTTATGTTCCTTATTATAAGCAGCATTTTTTCTTTTTTCAACAATAAGTATATAAGAATCAATAAAAGCTTCACCACAGGCTTTTCCAAAATTCATCCAAAATGCTGCATCAGTTTCACCTTGTTGCGGAGAAAAAATAGCATCTTCCGGTAGTTCTCTTTGGTGATCATAAAAAATTCCACCAATACCTCGTCTTTCATTGTTACGATGGGTATTTACAAAATAGTTATCGCAGGTTTTTTTAAAATCAGCATAAAAATTTTTGTGAAACCTGTTGCATACGTTTTTATAGGTTTGATGAAAATGAACGGCATCTTCTTCAATTAAATAATATGGAGTTAAGTCAGTGCCGCCTCCAAACCAACGGTCAATTACTTCTTCATGTTCATTGTATAATTCGAACATCCGATAGTTGCAATGAACAGTAGGTACAAATGGATTTATAGGATGAATGACCAAAGAAAGACCGCAAGCCCACCAGGAGCCACCATTACCGGAAGGTGGAATTTTTAATGCAGCCAACATAGCATCTGTAATTTTTCCAAAAACAACAGAACTGTTTACACCACCTTTTTCAAAAACATTTCCACCGGTAATCACTCTTGTTTTACCACCACCACCTTCTTCTCTTTCCCAGTTGTCTTCAATAAACTTTGCCTTACCATCACAAGATTCCAGGGCAGAACAAATTTTATCCTGCAGATCGTGAATAATCTCTATCCATTCAGCCCCCTGTCCCCCGAAGGGGGAACCTAGATTTAAAAATTCTTTTTTTTTATCAGTCATACAATATTAGAAGAGAATAATAATTCTTTTGATATTAGGAGGATCTCAAAAAATTTTAACCTCACCGTCCTAAGTTCCCCCTTCGGGGGACAGGGGGCTATATTCCTTCACTGCATCCACAAACGCTTTTGCATGATCAACAGGAATATTGGGTGTAATGCCATGACCTAAATTGGCAATATAATTTTGTGTTCCAAATTCGTCGATCATTTCCTTTACCCATTTCTTTATTTGAGGTATGGGTGCCAGTAAACGGGCAGGATCAAAATTTCCCTGTAATGTAATATTGTTATTCGTTAACTCTCTTGCAACTTTAGGTGCAACAGTCCAGTCAATTCCAATACCTGATGCACTGCTGTTACTTAAATTTTTTAATGCATACCAGGTTCCTTTTGGAAATAAAATAACAGGTGCAAAATCTTTTACCGCATCTGAAATTTGTAACAAATAAGGTTGTGCATAAATTTTAAAATCTTCAGGTGATAATGCACCGGCCCAGCTGTCAAAAACTTGCACTGTATCTGCACCTGCTCTTACCTGTGCTTTTAAATAATCAATAGTGATGTCGGTTATTTTTTGCAATAAAGCATGTGCTAATGCCGGTTGGGTATAAGCAAATTGTTTTGCTTTATCCCAGGTTTTACTGCCTTTGCCTTCCACCATATAACAGAGGATGGTCCAGGGTGCTCCTGCAAAACCTATAAGGGGAACACGCCCGTTTAATTCTTTTTTTGTTAATGCTAATGCATCCAGTACATATTTTAAATGTTCTTCTGCGTTAGCTGTATTCAAATCATCTATATTCTGTGATGTTTTAATGGTTTTAGGTAATGAAGGTCCTTTGCCTTCTTCCATCAGCACTTCCAATCCCATTGCCTGGGGAATAACAAGTATATCAGAAAAAATAATGGCTGCATCAACACCTACCTGGTCAATGGGCTGCAATGTTATTTCAGTTGCAAGTTCAGGTGTTTGTACACGGGTAAAAAAATCATATTTCTCACGCAATTTTATATAATCAGGTAAATAGCGCCCTGCCTGCCGCATCATCCATACCGGTGGACGTTCCACTTTTTCTTTTCGTAAAGCCCTTAACAGCAGGTCATTCTTTAATATGTTCATTCGTCTTTTTTTTATTGCTGAAATAGTGAATCATGGTTTGCGCTAATTCAATTTTACCGGGTTGTTCAGCAAGAATTATTTTATTATGTGTATAATTTAAAATAGCGGCAGCAGTAGTTTTTCCAATTGCAAAAAAAACCGTGTCCGGCTCAACTTTATTTTCTGTAAAAAAACTTTCAACAGCACTGGGGCTGTAAAATAAGATGGCATCAAACTGCTTTTCTACCTTATGTTTTATCAATGTAGTGCTGTAAACAATCATCTCATTTACATGAATGCCTGCAGCTCTTAAAGTGTTTGGCAATTCATCTCTTCGCCTATCGCCACAAAAAAAATAAACTTCCTGCTCCATATTCTTAATAATCACATCTGCTAATGCTGCTGCATCATCTGCATCGCCTCTTATTGTAGCCTGTAGTTTTTTATGAACCAGTTCTTTTGTTGTATACCCTATGCTGTAAATATTCCAGTTCAATTTTCCAGTAACTACGTCAGCTACGGCTTCCACTGCATTCATACTGGTAAAAACAGAAGTAATTTCTTGAGAAGCAAGTTTTATTATTTTTTGCTTCGTTTCATCATTAATAACA
>JACDAZ010000339.1 GCA_013695175.1 Flavisolibacter sp.
AACAGCAAATGCAGGATTTGTAGCTGCGCCAAATAAAATTATAAAAAAGCGACCTAATAGCGTAAACACAGGCGCTCCGGGTGGATGTGGTAATTGTAACTTATAAGCTGATGCTATAAATTCACCTGTATCCCAAAAGCTGGAGTTCGCTTCAGCAGTAAGTATATAAACAAGGGAGGCAATAAAACAGATGATCCAGCCGGTAATGTTGTTTACTTTTTTAAAATTCATACAGTAAGTCCAGTTAATAATCAGGCAAAAATAGGGAAGCAGCTAAATTAATGGGAAAAGAATAAGATAAAAGTTAAAAGCAATGGTAGAAACAGGTTTTTTGATTTTTATAGTAGACAAGATTGTTAGGCAATAGAATTAATCCACTACTTAATTGTTGTACACTATTCGAAATAAACCTTTACTGTTTGGTAAAATAACCGGCTTAACATGGCTGTTGATGACAATTGTTGCGAATTTTCACTATACCCTTTTAATCCAAAAAGTCCGGCAGCATTTCCTTTATTTATAGCAATTTCCATATACCCTGCACTATTAAATAAAACCAGTTTTTCACCCTCAGCAACATCAGCATATGACCCACTAATTCTTTCTACAACTTCATCTCTTTTAAATACTATTTTAAAACGTCTGCCCTTACGTTGCTGTTCAAACTGCTCCTGCGTAATGTTTACAATTACATTTTCAAAATTATCTATGAAGATGATCTGGCCTTCGATCCAGTCTTCGCCCTGAGTTGGGCGCAAAGGATTCTTTTCTAAATAATCAGGATCGGGAACACCAATTTCATGTAAGGGTTCACCATTCAATAATTGTGTAATTGCTTTAGCAGCTACTTCTATACAATACAATGTATTTTTTATAGCTGTTTTTTCCATGGGTACACCAATAACCATTTCAGGTTTTTCTTCCAGTATCATACTTAATAAACCATTGTCTGCACAAATAATGTACTGGTCTTTATGATATGCAAGCAGCAGTTGATCGGGTTTTGATTCGAATAAATTAATTAAAATAATATGAAAAGTGTATTCCGGAAAATTTTTTATAGCGCTTCGGCAAACATATGCAGCCTGTGGATAGTTAAATGGAGATAAACTGTGTGAAATATCAATGATGCTGAATTCGGGATTAATGCGCAACAACCTGCCTTTCACTGCTCCCACCAGGTAATCCTGCTGGCCTATATCTGATGTAAGGGTGACAAGTGGCATTTATAAGATATATGAAAATTTACACGAAATAAACAGTATTTGCAATAGCTGCAAACAACTGCTTTTGTCAGCGTACAAGTTTACCATCTTTAAAAAAAAATTTTCTTACCAATTTATCTGCCAAACCCGGGAAAAATTTATTCATAAAGATGGTGCGTTTACCTGTGAAGGTAAGGACCAGAGTTCGCTTTCTTTTTTCAATAGCATCTAAAATATGTCCACCACATTCTTCCGCACTCATCATTTTCTCTTCATCCATCGGACTTTCACCCTGAGGGTCACCATGTTCATTTAATGCTGCCTGCCTGATGTTGGATGTTGTAAATCCCGGGCATACCCACATTACATGTACACCGGAATCAAGTAATTCTGTTCTTACTGACTCCAGCCAGCCCTGCAAAGCAAATTTGGATGCTGAATAACCACTTCTTCCCGGCAAGCCCCGATATCCCGCAATTGAGGAAATACCTACAATAATTCCTTGTCGCTCCAGTATTGAAGGCAGGCTATATTTAGTGCAATAAACAGCCCCAAAAAAATTTACATTCATTACTTTATGCAAAACTTCGGTTGACAACTCAGTTAACAGAGCCCGCATAGATATACCTGCATTATTTATTAATATATCTATACCTCCAAAAACTTTTAGGGTTGATTCAATAAAATGCCTGCAATCGTTTTCACTGCTTACATCTGCTACTACAGTATGAAGAGGTGAAGAAGGATATTCTGCCTGTAGAGCATAAAGCTTATCGGAATTTCTGCCGCATGTTGCCACTTTAGCACCTTTTGCTATCAATGCCTGCACCAGTGCTTTACCAATTCCTTCGGTACCACCGGTAACGATAACAACTTTATTTACATAAAAATCAGACATGCTGCCATTTTAAGTTACAAACCTACTTGAAAATTAAGACTAGTAAAAAGTACATCATTTTATTACCAGGTAATTTTAATAAAGTCTATTAGTTTGAATATTATCTGTAAAATTTAGAAGGCTTTTATACAAAATGCCTGAACACTCAAAGAATACTCATACGATCAAAATAAAGATTTATGTAGTAATAAAAATCCACAAACTAAAGGATTTTTATTTTTTGAGAGTAAAGAATTTCGGATCCAAAGATGGTGTAACAGTAAATAGGTATCTAATATCTATAACTAAAGAAATCAAAGATCAAAATTAATGACTGTTACCCGTGCGATGGCAAAAATCATTCGGTAAAAAATAGTTCAATAATTTTTGCAGTGCAGGCACCTGCCTGCCGGCAGGTAAACTGTATTTTTTAGTGCATAGGCATGGTTACTGAAGTTAACGTTTACAAATAATAAGGTGTAAGGAAAAAAGTAAATAAAATTGCAGTATCTACAATATCATATACTTTCTAATTAAGCAATGAAAGCTCAGGAACTAATGTCGGGTTAAATTAGTAAATCAAATTTACTCTCTCGGCCGGTTTGCTTCTACAACTATCAACCTTAACGTATTCCTTCCAATATTTTTTGCGGAATGAGTAGAGGCAGGAAGTACAACAGCCATATCTTTTGTAAACTCAATGTTTTGTTTACTGCCATCTTCTGCTGTTAATTCTACAGTGCTTCCCTGCAATACATAAAGTGCAAAATCAGGGTGTGCATGCATGATAGATGAATCACCCGGTCTATAAGTACCTTCCATTATCCTGAGATTTAAAGTATCAGATAGTACTTTGTACTTATCGGGTGATATAGTTGTTACACTCCTGGAGGTATCAAAAGAAGTTCTTGTTTCTCTTCTTGTTTCTGCTCTTGTTGTAGTATCTCTTGTTCCTGTATCCGCAGTAGTGGATTCATTGGTACAGCTCATAACAATAAAAAAAACTAATCCAAGGGGCAGCATTTTGCCATAATTGTAAAGCATAAATTTGGTTTTAATGATTTAAAAATTCTAAGGCAGGAGTAATAGAATCAGAGAGTAGTATCTAAATGTATACAATGTTATTGGCTTAAAATTTTTTTATTTAAATTATTGAACATTTTTAAGTACATAAATATGTTTCCCTTTGTTATTAATAAGCTGGAAAAAGAAGTATATAATGATTTCATAGTTATATGGGGAAACTTCGGTTAGGGCAACGAATCATTTTTGAAATAAGAATGTACTGCTTTTTAAAAAGCTTATAGCTGAAAAATACCTGGAGCTTGTTGATCTTTATTGTGCCAGGTATAACAATAAAATCCTTGGCTTTCCAGGTATTTCAGCAGGTAACCTGGAAATGTTATTTATACATGCTAATGCAAGGGGTAAAGGCATAGGTAAACTGTTGGTGGAGTTTGTCATTAATAATTTAAAAATTAATAAGGTGCATGTAAATGAACATAATGAACAAGCTATTGGATTTTATAAACATTTAGGTTTTAAAATTATTTCCCGCTCACCAAAAGATGCTTTTAGTAAACCTTATCCCGTACTCCATATGCAACTTTAAGCGATTAAATTTTATGAGGGATATCACATCAATGAAAGATAATTTTAGAGTATTTATGTTTTACCACTTTTTTTCTGCCACCATTCTTTGATGTTGTCACCCAATGTTTTTTTATCTTCTTCCGGATCGCTTAATACAAAACCAAAAGGTTTTAAAGGTTCAACAACTGTACACAATTCTTTCAGCTGTGCTGTCAATGGAATGAACAACACCATGCCTACCGGTCCCCAAACTGCGCCACCAATAAAAATGGCAAGTAAAACTGCATACGGGTTTACGCCCATGCGTTTTCCTACAACATTAGGTGTAATAAGACCGCTTTCTAATAATTGTATAATCCAAAAATATAGTGCAACAATAATAGCCGGCATTATAGAATCTTTCATAATAAGTGTATAGATTATGGGCAGGAGTGATCCTACAATGGTTCCAACCACGGGTATAATGTTGAGTAGTGCTGCAACTACTCCAAATAACAAAGCATGTTCTACACCTATTATAGTAAGTGCCGTAACATTACAAACCGAAAGTATAGCTACAACAGCTAATATGCCCAGCAAATATTTTCGAACAACATCAGTCTCTTTCTCAATAGTTTCTTTTATTTTTGGTTTATCACTTCGTTTTGTTAGCCTGTGAAGAAAATCGCGGTAAAAACTTCTATAGGCCATAAAAAAATACATAGACATTGGCAACAGTATACTGGCTATAAACAAAGAAGAGGCTACTGAACCAAAGCCCATTACAAAATTTTTTACATTTTCACTAATTCTTTGGGATGCACCTTGAAGTTGAGATTCAGTTAGACCAAACCTTTGTTCAGCATAAGTAAAAACTCCTTGCTTAAATTCTATAAGCTTTTGCTGCATCACATCCAGGTCTGATGTTACACCCCGCATTTGTGTTACAAAAAACCAGGTAATGAGGGCAATAAAAATGATAATAACCAGAATTGATAAAATGGCTCCCATCTTCCTGGAAACTCCTTTTTTTTCAAGTATTTCACTAAATGGCACCATTAGCCATGAAAGTAAAGAAGCAACATACACAGGAACAATTATGTTTCTGCCAATGTATAATGTAAATACAAACAAACTAAGACCAAATAATATAACTACATATTTAAAATATTGGGGCATATATAAAATTTCAGCTTGCTGCAGTAGCGGCTTCTGATGCAGCCGGTAATGATTTTTATATTTGTCAAACAATTATGCCAGTACCGGAAGGAGCCTTTAAAGTTTTGAATTACCTGCAGACATTTGCATTAAAAATCACTCAATCTACAAGCAGAGCACCTGCTGCATTTCGATTGAGGTGATAAGATATTGTAGTTATGCTGTTGCTACCCCCCCAGAGTAGTGGTTAATAATTTATTAGTTATGTTTAAGTTTTGGCAACATAACC
>JACDAZ010000395.1 GCA_013695175.1 Flavisolibacter sp.
TGTTATCGTGATGAACTTTAAAAACTTAAATGTTTTTCCATGTGAAGCCGACCAGGACAAATCAGGTTTAGCCGAAGTAGATATTTATATGGCAGGAATCTGGAAAACAACAAGTATTAAAGTAAACACGTGCCGTGTAAAAGATGTTGTTTTTATAAATGGATCAACAAACCTGTGTTTTACAGATTTTGGTCTGTCAGCTCCCGAAAATGTACTTGGGTTTATCAATGTAAATGATGAATTAAAGGTAAATTTTCAGCTGGCGTTGAAAGAAGTTAATTAGTCTATTGTTGATTTTGTATGTAAAAAGCAATCAGCCTCTTTTTTAAGAGGCTGATTTATTAAGAAGAACATTCTATTTTTTTCCCATCATACCCGGCATCATTCTGCCCATGGGCATTTTATTCATTGTTTTCATCATCTCCCGCATTTGTTCAAACTGCTTAAAAAAGGCATTTACTTCAGAAACATCTTTGCCACTTCCTTCTGCTATTCTTTTACGGCGGCTTCCGTTAATTTCATCCGGGTTGGCACGCTCAAAGGGGGTCATTGAATTTATGATCGCTTCAATTCCTTTAAAAGCATCATCACTTATATCAATATCTTTCATGGCTTTTCCAACTCCAGGGATCATGGCCATTAAATCTTTCAGGTTACCCATTCTTTTAATCTGCTCCAGCTGTTGTTTGAAATCTGCAAAATCAAATTGGTTTTTCCTAATCTTTTTCTCCAGCTTCCTGGCAGATTCTTCATCAAATTCAGCCTGTGCTTTTTCAACAAGTGATGTAATATCACCCATTCCCAATATACGCTGTGCCATCCTCTCCGGGTAAAACACATCCAGCGTTTCCATCTTCTCTCCGCTGCTGATAAATTTAATAGGTTTATTAACCGTGTACTTAATGGAAAGGGCAGCACCACCACGTGTATCACCATCAAGTTTTGTAAGTACAACACCCGAAAAATTTAATCTGTCGTTAAATGCTTTGGCAGTATTTACAGCATCCTGACCGGTCATACTATCCACTACAAAAAGTATTTCCTGCGGATTTACTGCATTTTTTATATTAGCTACTTCGGTCATCATAGCTTCATCTATTGCCAAACGACCGGCAGTATCTATAATAACTACATTTTTGTTTTTAGTACGTGCTTCCTTAACTGCATTTTGTGCAATTTCCATTGGATTTTTATTCTCCAGTTCCAGGTGTACATCCACACCAATCTGCTCGCCTAATATTCTTAGTTGCTCCATGGCTGCAGGCCTGTACACGTCAGCAGCAACAAGTAATGGAGACAGTTTTTGTTTTTTTAAATAATAAGCCAGCTTACCGCTAAAAGTAGTTTTACCACTACCTTGTAAACCTGCAATTAGAATAACAGCCGGTGCACCTTTGGCATTAAATTCTGCAACATCGCCACCCATTAAATTAACCAGTTCGTCTTTAACAACCTTAATCATCAACTGGCTTGGCGAAATGGCATTTAATACTTTTTCACCCAGGGCTTCTACTCTTACCTTATCTGTAAATTCTTTTGCTATTTTATAATTTACGTCGGCATCTACAAGGGCACGTCTTATTTCTTTTACAGTAGCAGCCACATTTAGCTCTGTAATTCTTCCTTCACCTTTCAGATTTTTAAAGGCTCCCTCCAGCCTGTCCTGTAATGATTCAAACATTGATAAAATATTTTTTAAGTCAGCTGAAATGCATCCATCAACTTCCGTTGCGTCGCACTCTTCAGCGTTTGGTTATTATTAAAAACAAAAAAAGAGTGAACAAAAAAAAGTTCACTCTTAATGCAAAGATATAAGGTTAATATAAAACTAGGTTCCTAAATAACTCCTTAACAAATTGGTTTTTTGATTGGTTTTCAGTTTGGTGATAGCCTTATCCTTAATCTGTCTTACACGTTCCCTTGTAAGGTTAAATCTTTCACCAATATCCTCAAGTGATAATGGATGGTCAACACCTATTCCAAAGAAATAGCAAATAACTTCTTTCTGGCGCTCAGTTAATGCTTGCAGAGACCTTGTAATTTCAATTTGTAAGGATTGTTTATACTCCACTTCATTATCAGTTTTTTCTGCATTGGTATTTTCCAATACATCAATTAAGGTACTTTCTTCACCTTCAGATAGAGGTGTGTCCATACTTACATGACGGAGGTTGATACCCAAAGTAGATGTTACTTCTTCCAGGTCCATATTCAGTAATTCAGCCAGTTCTTCGGCAGAAGGCTCTCTTTCAAACTCCTGCTCCAATAAACTAAATGCTTTTTGAATACGACCGGTCAAGCCTACCTTGTTAAGTGGTAAACGTACAATTCTTGCCTGTTCAGCAATGGCTTGTAATATGCTTTGGCGAATCCACCATACAGCATAAGAAATGAATTTGAAACCTTTAGTTTCATCAAAACGCTGGGCAGATTTTATTAAACCCAGGTTTCCTTCATTAATAAGGTCGGGTAATGATAAACCCTGATTTTGGTATTGTTTGGCAACAGAAACTACAAATCGAAGATTAGCCTTGGTTAATCTATCCAATGCTTTTTGATCTCCTTCTTTAATTAATCTTGCTAAACGGACTTCCTCTTCGGGGGTAATGAGATCTACTTTTCCGATCTCTTGTAGGTACTTTTCTAGACTTTGAGACTCACGATTGGTTATAGATTTCGTGATCTTCAGCTGACGCATGCTCATAGGAATTGGTTTTTGTGGATGGAATATTTAGATTTTTAAAGTTAGTTTTTGGTTTTTTTCCAAATGAACCCATCACGGTTTTCAGTTAGTTCTCCATGGCAAATTTTCATTTGCACATCCAAATTATCAAAACTTTTTATATGAACAAAATTTTTTTTTAAATTCATTTACATAAGGGTAAAAGCTTAAAGTTCCTCCCTTTTGAAAAAAAATATTTTGTTAGACAAATTTATTTTCTATAATTGCATCAATCGATATGATTTTTAAAGACAAAAGATGAGCAAAAAACAGTTATATACTTTAGAGTATCCGGTCCGTTGTTCTCCTACCATTTTATATGAATTCTTAGCTACTTCTACCGGGTTGCAGGAGTGGTTTGCTGACCATGTAGATGACCAGGACGGGCTTTTTAGTTTTTCATGGAATGGATCTGAAGAAACCGCAGAAGTGGTAGATGAGGAAGATGAGAAGTTTATTCGTTTTCGATGGACTCACGCTCCAAAAGAAGAATATTTTGAATTCAGTATTGAAAAATCTGAAGTAACAAATCAAACAATTTTAGTAATAAAAGATTTTGCAGAAAAAAAAGAAATAAAAGATCAAAGTATGCTTTGGGATCACCAGGTGAAAGATTTATTTCATAGGCTTGGAAGTAATTAATAAATACACCCCAGGAGAAATCTCCAGCTTTCCTTTATTTTTTCAGTTGCTGTCTCCATATCATCTAAAGTCCATTTTATTGAAATCTTCAAATGATTATGGGCATTACATAATTCTGAAAACTTCTCTATTGGAATTTCATTTATAAGTAAATAGTTATTTTTTTCAAAATGGTGTTGCCACGGATCTGGGTTAACGCCAATAAAATAATTTGCATTAGCCAACTCTTTATATGACATAATAATATTGGTAAGATTGCTTTTTTTGTCATCACCCGCAAGGTGTAAGGTGCTGCTAAAAAAATTGCCCCACCAAAAAAAACTTCTGATAGCAAATATGTCAGGACCTGCAAATTTTCGGGGATAATCTAAAATCAGGTAAGGTAAACCCAGGTAATTTTCACCCTTTGAAACTTTGGGAGGAGTCAGGAAAATATTTTTATCTGTATCTGTTTTTAATTGATCAATAGAAACAAATAATTCATTTTGTATCCCCTCCAGCACATTCTTCATTTTTTGCATCACTATATTCTTCGTTAAAATAAAGGTTGCATCTTTCATTAACTCCATCTCCGGTGCCGAAAAGATTATTTTTGCTTCATTCATATATAAAAGTATCAAACTACCGCATTTGTGTTCAAGAAGCTGGATAAATTAGTAATACAGGCATTTATTGGTCCCTTTGCAGCCACTTTCTTCATTACCCTGATGGTATTGGTAATGCAATTTTTTTGGCTGTGGATTGATGATTTTGTGGGTAAAGGTTTGAGTACAGGGGTTATCCTGGAATTCATATGGTATCAAACTGCTGTATTGGTGCCACTGGCTCTTCCACTGGCAGTACTTCTTTCATCACTAATGACGTTTGGGAACTTAGGCGAAAGCTATGAACTGGTTGCCGTTAAGGCTGCAGGAATTTCTTTGCTGAGATTTATGAAGCCTTTGTTTTTTGTTGTCATTTTTATATGTGGTATAGCATTTTGGTTTTCTAATTATATTATACCTGTTGCCCAATTTAAAACCAGAACACTTTTGCAGGATATAGTGTATGCCAAACCTGCCTTCGATTTAAAAGAAGGCGTTTTTTATGACAGGCTTGGAGGTTTTGCTATTAAGATAGGTAAAAAGCAAAATGATAGTATCATAAACGATATCATTATTTATGAACAAACAGGTAGTACGCAGGATAATTTTATTGTTGCCACTGATGGTATAATGCGTGTAACGGGTAATAAAAGATTTTTGGAATTTAATTTAAAGAATGGCTGGCGATACCAGGAACGGGGGTATCCCGGAACTACAAATAATGAATTTATCAGGTTAGGATTTAAAGAATATACAAAGCAATTTGATCTTACCTCACTTCAATTTCAGCGGACATCCGACAGCGCTGCTAACAGAAGTAATTGGAGAATGTTAAGTATGCGGCAATTACAAAAAGTAATTGATTCGATGCAAAAGCA
>JACDAZ010000404.1 GCA_013695175.1 Flavisolibacter sp.
GCACTGGCGGGATGTGTAAAGGGTTATAAATGCATTTTTGTAACTACTGATAAGCAATCAAAGGAAAAGGCAGATATTTTAAAAGCTGTTGGTGCCGAGGTAATTGTTTGCCCAACAAATGTAGAACCCGAAGATCCAAGAAGTTATTATTCAGTAGCATCCAGGCTGGAAAAAGAAATACCAAACTCATTTTTAATGAATCAATATGATAACCTCGCAAACAGGTTAGCTCATTATGAAACTACAGGACCTGAAATATGGAATCAAACAGATGGAAAAATTACACACCTTGTTGTTACAGCAGGAACGGGTGGAACGGTTACGGGTACAGCTATGTATTTAAAAGAAAAAAATCCTGCTATTCAAATTTGGGCAATTGATGTATTTGGTTCATTACTTACAAAATATTTTCGTACAGGCGAAGTAGATATGAATGAAGTGCATCCATATATATCAGAAGGTTTTGGCGAAGATTTTATTCCTGCTAATTATGATATGAGCGTTATTGATCATTTTGAGCAGGTAACAGATAAAGATGGTGCTGTTATGGCAAGAAGGCTGGCAAGAGAAGAAGGAATTTTTTGTGGCTACAGCGCCGGCAGTTGCATTCAGGGGCTTTTACAATTAAAAGATAAAATAAAAAAAGACGATCTCGTTGTAGCAATTCTACACGATCATGGAAGCAGGTATGTTGGTAAAATTTACAATGATCAATGGATGGCTGAACGTGGTTTTCTTGATGTAAAATCTTTCAAGGATATTGTAAGTGCACGTGGCAAGCAAAAAACAATCACACTAGAGCCGCATCAAACTGTTTCAGATGCGGTGGAACTGATGAAGCAGTACGATATTGAACATATCCCTGTATTACGTGAGGGTGAAATAGTAGGTTCCATAAGTGAGAATGGTTTATTTCAAAAAGTATTTAGTAACCCCGATATCAGAAATGAAAAAGTAGAACAGGTTATGGATAAATCTTTTCCTGTGGTAGAATTTGAAACACCTGTTGAAAAGTTGAGAACCTTGATCAATAAAGAAAATGGTGCTGTTTTAGCAAAAGATGAAACGGGCGATTTTCATATTGTTACCAAATATGATGTTATACAGGCGCTTGCATAAATGCTTTATCTTTTATAGCCGGCTTAATTCATGGCTGAATAATTTTTTTAGCTGCAGGTGTTTTATGAAATGTTAATAAACATTCCTCATATCTTATTCCCCATAAATGCTAACATTAGAAGATTTTTTTAGTAAAAATCCCTAAAAACTTTAGTGATAATCCTAAAAAAATAATGGATGATTACTAAAGAATCCGTAATTACCATAAGCTGAAAAAAGAGCAATTATGCAATTGTATCGTAAAGTGATTGCATATACTTTTGTATCAGAAGTTGATTGATCGAATCCAAATCCTGATAAACCAAAACTATCTGATATCCTAAATCGTCCAGAAAAACATTTCGATCCAAATCCTAAGAAAGAAATCAAAATCCAGTATCAGTCAACTTCTTCCTTTTAAGGGAGAATATGAAAACCCGGCAGTTCAACACCTATGAAAACAAACCGTTGAAAAATCCAGGATCCAAAAAACCACCAATTCCTACGAAAGCCAAATAGAACAAGCAAGAAGAACTTATCACCATCTTCCAACCCTTTGAAAAGAAGAACAAATCTTTTATCCTCCTGTTAT
The DNA here is from genome assembly GCA_013695175.1 of Flavisolibacter sp. Lineage (GTDB taxonomy): Bacteria > Bacteroidota > Bacteroidia > Chitinophagales > Chitinophagaceae > Flavisolibacter. The sequence goes on from JACDAZ010000404.1 coordinate 1,691, forward strand.
TTTCTTAATTGAAAATGCAGGAGGAGGTGATAGTTAACCAGCTTTCAGTATTCAGCAGTCAGCCATCAGTAACCACAAATATAATAGTGCGTTGCACCTTGTTCCTAGTCTCTAGTTCCTTGTCCCTTATTCTTTGTTCTTGCTCCTTTTCGCACATCAGGTTCCGCTAAAGCCATAACTATTATATTTGCCGTTACCAAATAATACACATGGCAAAACCATTTGAAGATTTTGATGCAAATCTTGCAGGTGAAGAAGGTAAATCAGACGAAACCAAAAGCAGTTGGTTTAAGAGATTGAAGAAAGGTATTACCACTCCTTCATCAGAAAGAAAAGAAACACCTGAAGGCTTGTGGGCTAAATGTCCTGAGTGTAATTATATATCAACTGTGAATGATTTGCGGGAACAATTATTTGTTTGTCCTAAATGCAATTTTCATCATCGTATAGGTAGTGCAGAATATTATGACATCATCTTCGATGAAAAAGAATATGAGGAGTTATTTGAAAATATCAGATCAAAAGATTTTTTAGGATTTACAGACTTAAAACCATATCAAAGAAGGTTAGAAGAAACATGGTCTAAAACAGATCTAAAAGATTCGATGAGAGTGGCAGTTGGGAAACTAAATGATGAAGAAGTTGTTATAGCCTGTATGGATTTTGAATTCATTGGTGGATCCCTGGGAAGTGTGATGGGCGAAAAATTCAGTCGTGCCGTAGATTTTTGCCTGCAACACAAATTACCTTATGTAATCATAAGCAAAAGTGGTGGCGCCCGTATGATGGAAAGTGCATTTTCATTAATGCAGTTAACAAAAACCAGTGGTAAACTTTCGCAATTATCAGATGCTAAACTTCCTTATATCTCTGTACTTACTGATCCTACATTTGGAGGCATTTCTGCTTCGTTTGGAATGTTGGGTGATTTAAATATAGCAGAACCCTGTGCCTTAATAGGATTTGCAGGACCAAGAGTTATAAAAGAAACAATAAAAAAAGATCTTCCTGAAGGTTTCCAAAGAAGTGAATTTCTTTTAGAACATGGCTTCCTTGATTTTATAGTACAAAGAAAAGATCTTAGAAATAAACTGGCAACCGTACTTACCCATTTTAAAAATTAATGGAAAGCAAAAACAGATCTGCTTACTTTGAATATTTTATTGATGATAAGTATATAGCAGGCATCATGCTTACCGGCACCGAAGTAAAATCTTTACGTGCAGGTAAGGCAAGTTTTAATGACAGCTACTGCCTTATTCAGGATGATGAACTCTGGTTAAAATCACTGCACATTGCTGAATACTCCCATGGCACAGTAAACAATCATGATCCTGTACGTGATCGTAAACTCTTATTAAATAAAAAAGAAATAAAGAAGCTGCAGGCTAAGATGAAGGAGAAAGGCTATACTATTATTCCTCTTAGAATTTTTTTTAATGATAAAAACCTTGCTAAACTTGAAATAGGTTTGGCTAAAGGGAAAAAACTTTATGATAAAAGAGAGACCATAAAGCAAAGAGACACCGAAAGAGAAATGAAGCGCTATATCAAATAATTTAATTGCACTCTTTACGTTAATAACCACATGAAGAAAGTTTTAATGCTCCTTTGCCTGTTTATTGTTTTAAAAACAAGTGCACAGGAAGTAGGTGGATATTGGTATGGAACAGCCAATGCGGGTAATGTTGCTAATAATTACCTGGTGGAACTTATACTAAAACAAAATGGTTCTTCTGTACAGGGTGTGATCAATTACTACTTCAAAAACACCTTCAGGAGCTTTAAGATAAACGGTACATATAATTCATCAAATAGGTATCTTGCTTTACATAATATTCCTCTTACATTTTATGGATCTACTGCCCTTATGGAAGTAGATTGTCCTATGGATTTTGAAGCGCAAATGAGAGTTTCAAAAGTAGAATCTAACCTTGCAGGAAAATTTGTCAGCAAAGGAAGCTATAGATATACCTGCCCGGATGTAACATTTAATCTGAAATTAAATAAAGACGCAGACAATCATGACTCCATACTTACTGCTTTGAGGGTGTTTAAAGAAGCTTACCAGGTGTGGACGCCTTCACCAACAGATACACTTGTTGCTGCTACCATTATTCAAAGACCTGTAATAAATTATGTAGTATCTAACCAGTTTAAAGAAAGAAAAAAAGTAATTGCTGAAGAAATTATTGTTGATTCAGATACGTTAAAAGTAGATTTTTATGATAATGGCGAAATAGATGGTGATTCTATTTCTGTGTTTTACAATGACCAGCTATTAGCATCTAACCAGCGGTTAAGTGCAAAGGCCATACATATGAGTATAGCATTGGATCAATCAAGGGAGGTGAATGAAATAACTATGTTTGCAGATAATCTTGGTTCTATTCCACCCAATACAGCACTGATGATAGTATATGATGGCAGAAAACGTTATGAAGTAAGATTGACCAGTACACTCCAAACTAGTGCAACTGTTGTCATCAGGAGGCGTAAAACAATTCCATAATTAAAATAATTCTGATTGCTTTGGTCCTTCCCTGTTCTCCCATTCCATCATAATATTTTTATTATAATCAACCAGTTTAGCCCCTACAGCTTTCCATCCCATAACATCAACCATTTTGGCAATTTTAAATTTGGCATTTCTAACCTGTGATCCTTTTCCTTGCTGAACAATCAGCAGGGGTTCATCTTCTGTGGAAACAGCTTCTAATATATTACCCTTACCTTCTTTGATAAATAAAAATTTACTCCTGAGTGTGTTGGTTTCGATGCGGAAGCGCTTTACATTATACTGCAGTTTATCATTATCCAGGTAAATGGCAGTAATGATGCGTTCAGGATCAAATTTTTCAACCAGCATTATTTCTTCCGGAGGAAAGCGTTGTGTAAGTTCCTGGTCAGTTACTTCATAAGTGCCATCTGTATAAAGGATAAGTACTTTATCATCTGCATCAAAATCACCAAGTTCTATTCCTTTTCCATCATGATTTAATCTTCCAAATTTATCATCGAACCAAAGTTTTATGCTGCCTAAGGTAGCCACACCAGCTTCTTTGAATTTTACATTACGAACCGGGTATTTTGTAACCTGGTTACCAATGCTGCTACGGCTTTTTATTTCCAGTTCTTCAAAATAAAAATCAAATTCTTTATTGCGGGCAGAGCAGGCAGGGCTGAGAATAACTTTTACAACTTCTGCTTCGCCATTTGGGTTAATAGAAAAATATTGAACTTTTGTTTTATCAGCACCTTTTGTAAGATCATATTCTTTATCACGTGTAATGCCAGTTACGTTAAAACGTTTTGCATAAGATATTCCTGATTCTCCATCAGTATAAATCATGTTGTAAGTTGTGCGTTCATCGTTTTTTCTAAATACGGCTGCATGAATAATATCTTTTCCTATAAAAACTTTATCCAGCACTTTCACCACCTTCATCATGCCACGTTTAGTGAATGCAACAATATCATCAAGATCAGAACACTCCACTAAAAATTCATCTTTGCGTAAACCCGTACCAATAAATCCTTCCGAACGGTTTATATATAAACGGGTATTGGCTATAGCCACATGTTTGGCTTCAATGATCTCAAAAATTTTAATTTCGGTTTTACGTTCTTTGCCTCTACCATATTTTTTCAGCAAGCCATCAAAATAAGCAATAGCATAATCGTTCAAATTAGCAAGATCAAATTTTGTTAGTTTTATATCTGCTTCCAGACCTTTAATCTGCGCATTTAATTCATCTATATCTAATCTATAAATCCTTCTTACTGGTTTTTCCGTAAGCTTTAAAATATCTTCCCTGCTGATCTCTCTTTTTAATTTGGGTTTATAAGGTACAAATGCTTTATCAATGGCTGCAATTACTTTATCCCATGTTTCATGTTTTTTCTCTAATTCTTTGTAGATCTTTTCTTCAAAAAATATTTTTTCAAGCGATGTATAATGCCATTTTTCCTGCAGCTCAGAAAGTTTTATTTCAAGCTCCCTTTGCAACAGATTTTTTGTATTATCTGTAGATACACGCAGCAGTTCGTTTACACTTACAAAATGTGGTTTTTGATCAATGATAACACAAGTGTTTGGTGAAACAGAAACTTCACAGTCGGTAAATTTATATAATGCATCTATTGTTATATCGGGTGATATGCCGGGAGCAAGATCAACCTGTATTTCCACTTCTGCAGCAGTATTATCTATAACTTTTTTAATCTTGATCTTTCCCTGGTCGTTTGCTTTTACAATACTATCTATTAAACCATTGGTAGTAACACCATAAGGAACTGATTTGATCAACAATGTTTTTTTATCTTCTTCTTCTATATGTGCTCTAACTTTTACCCTGCCTCCTCTCCTTCCTTCATTGTAATCCGTTACATCGGCCATGGCACCTGTTAAAAAATCGGGGTATAGATCAAACTTTTTTCCTTTAAGGTATTTTATGGAAGCCTCGCAGAGTTCCACAAAATTGTGAGGTAATATTTTAGTTGCCAATCCTACAGCAATACCTTCAGCACCCTGTGCTAACAGCAATGGAAATTTTACCGGTAAGGTTACCGGTTCATTTTTTCTGCCATCATAACTAAGCTGCCAGTTTGTTGTTTTTGCATTGAAAACTACTTCCAATGCAAACTTGCTCAAGCGACCTTCAATATATCTTGCAGCTGCTGCATCATCACCTGTTCTTATATCACCCCAGTTGCCCTGTGTATCTATTAACAGGTCTTTCTGCCCAATATTTACCAATGCATCACCAATGGAAGCATCACCATGCGGATGGTATTGCATTGTTTGCCCAATAACATTTGCAACCTTGTTATAGCGACCATCATCCATTTCCTTCATGGCATGAAGAATACGACGCTGAACAGGCTTTAAACCATCTTCCACCGCAGGTACTGCACGTTCCAGAATTACATAGGATGCATAATCTAAAAACCATGTTTTGTATTGGCCATTTATTCCATGATCTGTTTGTACGTGTTCGAAATTTTTAATTTTCCCGTTGCTCATTCTTCAATTGTTACTTCTAATTTTTTATTGCCAATGGTGCCCAAATGTGTATGCTGAAAACTTTGAAAATATTTTAAACCATAACCAAAAATCCTGTCCATAGAACTGTGACCAAACAATATGATACCAATAATCTGTAACAGCCAGGAGCCACTGAAGAAACCTGTAATGAAAATGATAACTGCTACCGTTTTGTGATGAAACAAATTATAAGTTATAGCTCCTGCTTTCTTATTAATGATATAACCTAACATACTTATATCCGGACCAATAAATAATAAAAGGTAAAACCACCAATCAACATTTAAATAAATAAGAGCAATAATAGCCAAAATAAAAAATGATAATTCCTCAATTTTTAATAGAAGTTTCATTCTGTTTTTTCAAGTTTTACTGATCAATTGACCTATTGCTGATCAGGATTTGATACAACTGTTTCAGCAGTTAATGATTTCAATCTGACTTCAAAATCTTTCCAGCTTTTGGATGTATCACCATTTATTTCGACCTGTTCCAGCTGCACAAGTTGCTTTATGCGCCAAAGCAAAAAAATGTCACCTGTTTTAATTTTCATTTTGGAAAGAATGTTATGCATGGCTTTGTTTCCCTTTTGCCATTCTGATGTTAAGGCAGATAAAATATCCTTATCATAAAAATCAGCTTCCTTACTTACTATTTTTTTTCCTCCTTCCAAAATGCGAACAAAAGCTTTCTCCGACATGAGCTTTCTCCATTCATCAGGATCTACTTCAAATTCGCTGGGTGTAACTTTTCTGCAAAGTTTTTTTGCTTTTAAAAACTCTTTTGGCTGTATCTGGTGCAATGTTGTTGGGTAAAAAAGTTGACCTTTTTCATTGATGAAAGGAAGGTTGTTGAGGTATAAAACAAAAATGCGTCCCTGGTAAGGTTGCAGCTGAGAAATCAACCAATAATACCCACATACATCATGTTGATTTTGTCCCATCCACAACCAAACTTCCTGCTCTTCATTTTCTTCTAATGCTTTTATTATACGTTCAACAGCAGCTTGATCATCCACTTTTTCCATAAGATGATCTGTATTGTAAGGCGAATCATCAATTAGCTGTTTCCACCACTCCCGCCTTTGCAGGTAACCTTCTTCATTGTAAATATTTTCAACAGGACCTACAGCATAATCATCCTTTATTTCAACAATATCTCCTTGTAAAGTTTCATCTAATTCAAATGCTTTTTGTAAAACTTCTACATCAGCCTCCTGGAAAACAATATGAATCATTATATAATTAAGAATTAATAATTAAAAAATTAAGCAGTTGCTTTTTGTGTTGATGATTTGAAAACTTATCAATTTAAAATTTCCTCCACCGTATCCAGTTCCACTTTTAAATTATTGATAATAAACTCCTGTCGCTCCTGCGAGTTTTTACCCATATAATATTCCAGTAAATGCTGAATATGATCACCATGGTCAATAATAACCGGTTGCAGGCGCATTTCTTCACCAATGAATTGTCCAAATTCATCCGGAGATATTTCACCTAATCCTTTAAACCTGGTGATTTCAGGTTTGCTTCCCAATTTTTGAACAGCTTTTTGTTTTTCATTTTCTGAATAACAATAAATGGTTTGCTGTTTGTTTCTTACCCTGAAAAAAGGCGTTTCTAAAATATAGATATGATTGTTCTTCACCAGGTCTGGAAAAAATTGCAGAAAAAAAGTCATGATCAGCAATCTTATATGCATACCATCCACATCAGCATCAGTAGCTATAACAATTCTATTAAAACGAAGTCCTTCTAATCCTTCTTCTATATTTAAGGCATGCTGCAACAGGTTAAATTCCTCATTTTCATAAACCACTTTTTTACTTAACCCAAAGCAGTTTAACGGTTTACCTCTTAAGCTAAAAACGGCCTGCGTTTCCACATGGCGTGCTTTTGTAATGGAACCGCTGGCTGAATCTCCTTCAGTAATAAAAATGGTGGTTTCTTTTTGAACAGCAAAAAATGCTTCTTTACCTTTTGCCGGAGGTTCATCATTTAAATGCACCCTGCAATCGCGTAATTTTTTATTATGAAGATTGGCTTTTTTAGCTCTTTCATTCGCAAGCTTTTTGATGCCTGCCAGGTCTTTACGCTCCCTTTCGCTTTGTTCTATTCTCCTTTTTAGAGCATCTGCAGTTGCAGGATTTTTATGGAGATAGTTATCGAGCTGGCGTGATAAAAAATCAAGAATAAACTGGCGCATGCTCTGTCCGCCTTCTACTATATTCATAGAACCCAGCTTCGTTTTTGTTTGCGATTCAAAAACCGGTTCTACAACTCTTATTGAAATAGCGGCTACTATACTTTGACGGATATCTGAAGCTTCGTAATCTTTTTTATAATAATCTCGTATCACTTTTACGTATACTTCCCTGAAAGCTGCCTGGTGTGTTCCACCCATGGTAGTGTGCTGCCCGTTCACAAAACTGTGGTAGTCCTCACCATAATCATTATTATGTGTTAAGGCCACTTCTATATCTTCACCTTTTAAATGAATAATAGGATAACGAATTTCATCTGAATTGGTTTCTCTTTCCAACAGATCCAGCAAACCATTTTTACTTACAAAAGATTTGCCATTGAAGATGATGCGCAAGCCGGCATTTAAAAAGCAATAATTCCAGATCTGCTTCTCCAGGTACTCCGGTATAAAATGAAAATTTTTAAAAACAGAATCATCAGGAATAAAAGTTACCAGGGTGCCATTGTCCTCACCTGAAGCTGATTCTTTATATTCTTTTATCAGAACACCTTTTTCAAATTCAGCCTCTTTCACTTTACCATCTCTAAATGATGAAATTTTAAAATAATGGCTTAAAGCATTTACTGCTTTTGTACCCACACCATTTAAACCAACACTTTTTTGAAAGACCTTGCTGTCGTACTTGGCACCTGTGTTTATTTTACTAACAACATCTACCACTTTACCTAATGGAATACCGCGACCATAATCTCTTATATTAACGGTCTTTCCCTTGATATTGATTTCAATGGTTCTGCCATGCCCCATTGTATATTCATCGATACAATTATCAAGCACCTCTTTCACCAACACATAAATACCATCATCAGGACTGGAACCGTCACCTAATTTTCCAATATACATACCGGGACGAAGGCGTATATGTTCTTTCCAGTCTAGGCTTTTGATACTGTCCTCGGTATAGTCGAATAGATTTTTCTTAGTTTCCGCCATTGGATTTAAAAATTATAATTCAGCTTAAGCCTGCAACCTCACTTTCTTTTAAGTAAAAAGTGATAATCAAAGTAAATTGATGGAAAATAAAGCAGTTCTACCAGCTGATCGACAGCAAATATAAGTAAAACCAGAGGCTTGAATACTAATTTATTTAGTTTTTTAGGACGAATTTTGAACGGAAATTTTACATAACAGATTGATTATCAATAAACACATCTTTTGCTATATAAACCATTAAAATTAAAAAATCAAATTATTTTGTTCTGGTAATTCCTGTAAATTTGTTCTTCACAAGGGACATCATCCCTTTACTAATCCAACCGAAACGGCTCACAACCCATTAAATTCTAGAGAAATTATTGTAACAGGATTTTAAACCGCCACAAAAGGAGGAGATTATGTATTCGTATGGATTGTTGGAACCGGGTTGTTACTACCTGATACAGGAGAAACCTGAATTATCTATATCACTTATAAAGGTCACTACAGAAACTGACCAGTGCATGTATATATTTACTTATGATGACCAGCTGAGCACAGGCTGGCGCCGTAAGAGTGATGGTATTTATGATATTATTGAATGCCTTACCGATCATGCCGTGCAGGAATGGGAGAAGCAGTACAACAGCAATGAAGGCGCTTTCCAGGAAGAGGAGGATGATGATTAGGGGAAATGAAGTAAGAGGTATGAGGTAAGAAGTAGGAATGTGCAGATACGTAAATATGCAGTTTTGGAAATATGCAAGTGTGCAGATATGCAGATACTTAAATATGCTGCAACCTTGTTGCTTAAAAGTTGCCACACTTCACCGGTTGTTATAACATTGGGCAACAGAAACATTT
>JACDAZ010000405.1 GCA_013695175.1 Flavisolibacter sp.
AATATATGATGTAGATAATACAGATCTAATTATCATACCTGCCATACATGACAATATAGATAAAATGCTTCATGTAAATAAAGATTTTATTCCCTGGATCATTACCCATTATAAGCAAGGAGCTGCAATTGCATCACTTTGTATTGGTGCTTTTCTTTTGGCATCCACAGGTTTATTAAAAGGAAGAAAATGCGCTACACATTGGGCAGAGGCAGATAATTTTAGAAAAAGATATCCTGATGTTGATCTTGTAGAAGATAAAATAATTACAGATGAAAATGGCATTTACACCAGTGGTGGTGCATATTCCTGGTTGAACCTTGTGTTATACCTCGTTGAAAAATATGCAGGAAGAGAGATTGCTATTTTTTGTTCTAAAATTTTTGAAATAGAACCCGATCGATATAGCCAGTCAGCTTTTATGATGTTCAATCCTCAAAAAAAACATGAAGATGATGTTATAAAACGTGCACAAGAATTTATAGAAAAAAATTACCAGGAAAAGATTACAGTTGATGAACTGGCCTCGGAACTTGCAATAAGCAGGCGCAATCTTGAAAGAAGGTTTAAAAAGGTAACATACAATTCTATTATAGAATACCTGCAACGTGTGCGTATTGAGGCTGCTAAAATGAGTTTAGAAAGCTCACGTGAAAACGTAAATGAGGCTATGTACAAATCCGGTTACACCGATGTAAAAGCATTTAGAACCACATTTAAAAAAATTACCGGTTTATCCCCAGTACAATACCGGCAAAAGTTTCGTAGAGAAGTTGTAAATTAAATGTTGAACTTTATCAATTTAACTTTTATGGCTATTCAATCTGCAATGGACAGAGTAAAAGTCTGCAATGGACAGAGTAAAAGCAGCATCTTTCACAGCAAAAGGTTGCTGATGGTGCAGTACCTACAACTTACCTGAGATTTTATAAGTCTATTCCTGGGAATTATTTTGGTTAAAAATTTAAACAACCTTCACTTTCTAAATTTTTGAATAATTAGTTGTATTAAATTATTATATTTATATTGTACTTCCCACTTGTTTCTAATTAGCCCCTAAGGAATCTCCCTTTAACCAGCCCTAAATAATTAATTCAATTAAAACTTGCTTTTATGAAATGTAAACAAATTGCAATGCTGTTGCTTACAGCTGCCTTATTATTTTCCTGTCAAAAAGAAATTCAAAAACAAAATGATCAGGAATTTTTAATTAGTAAGAAACAGCCGGAAGAAAAAACAAATACTTTCTATGGACCACAGGTAAAGGTTGGTGCGGGGCATGTTAGATCATTCATCATCATTAACCATAATGGAGAACCTGTTGAACTGGGTGTTGAGATGACAAGAAGTTCTATGGAAGATTTACCTGAAGCTCCTCATGAAGCTATGATTGAACATCCATTTACTTACTGGCTTCCACTTCACCCTAAGGCAAAACAATTTACTCCTTATCAACATATTGAGTTAAACTGGCAGCCAATTGGACATCCTCCTTTCTTCTTTGCACCTCCTCATTTTGATATTCATTTTTATACAATAAGTAAAGATGTGCAAATGTCTATTCCGCAACCAACACCTTCTAACATCCATTTATTCGGACCTCCTTCACCTGGTTATCTACCTGAAGATTATATTATTCCAGGTGCACCTATAGCTCAAATGGGAAGACATTGGCTGGACAGGACATCACCAGTACTTAGTCCTCCATTCATTTTTCAACATGTAATGATTTATGGAACCTTTGATGGTAAAGTAGTTTTTCTTGAACCAATGGTTACAAGAAACTTTTTATTATCAAATACTGAAACACACGTTCCTATAAAACAACCTGCTATATATGATCCAAATCAAAATTATTATCCCACTATGTATAACATCTATAGCGAAGGAAATAAAGAAAAAATTTACGTAAGTCTATCTCATTTTGAATGGAGATAAATTTAATACGAGTGGCTTTTAGAGCCACTTTTTTTATTGTTTATTAACCAATTAATTTATCAGGAGTAATGGGTAGATCTCTGATTCTTTTGCCTGTTGCATGAAAAACTGCATTGGCTAAAGCAGGTGCAAAACCAACCATAGAAACTTCACCAATTCCTTTTGACCCCATAGGATTTGTAATAGGATCCGGTTTATCAGTAAAATACACTTCTATCTTTGGTACATCGGCATGAACAGGTACATGGTAATGAGCAAAATCATTATTTACCCATCTTCCATAACGATGGTCAATAACACCTTCTTCCATTAATGCCATTCCAATTCCACCAACTACCCCACCAATAATCTGGCTTTCTGCCGTTTTAGGACTGATTATTTTACCTGCATCAACAGCACTTACAACACGGTCAACCCTTACTATACCTGTTGGCTTATGAACTTTTACTTTTACAAAATGAACAGAAAAAGAATAAGATGCATATTTTCTTAACTCTTCACCTCCTTTTGATTCTTCCGTTACTTCAATTTGTGGTAATGAAGATTGTTTTAAAACATCGGTAAGTGATAATCGTTTGGTCTTGTCTGCAGCTAATTGCATATATCCATTTTCAAAAACAAGATCAGTGTACTTTACATCATGAATAGTTGCAGTATGAAAAACTGGATTTGATTTTGCCAGATCAAACAATTTCTTTTTTAAAGTTTCGGTAACCGCATGTACTGCAGACCCCATTGTAGATGTAGTTACTGAGCCACCTTGTGTTGGCCCTGGTGGAAAAGATGAATCTCCCAATTCAAAGATGATTTGAGACGTTGGTATACCAAGGTTGTTTGCTGCAATTTGCACCATAGCAGTTGCAGTTCCCGGTCCGCTGTCACTAACTGCACTTTGAATCACTAATCTTCCATCAGAAGAGAACCTTGCCAAAGCCCTTGCTTCGCCGCGGTATGCACCAAAGACACCACCGGCCATGCCAAAACCTTCCACCCAATCACCT
>JACDAZ010000432.1 GCA_013695175.1 Flavisolibacter sp.
GGTTATATATTACCAGAAAATGTTCCTGCAAATGAATTCATGAACCTGGAAGGTGATAAAATGAGCACCAGCAGGAATTGGAAATTAGAGATGCAGGATTTTATTGATGATTTTATAAAAAAAGAAAATGGCGGACTGCAGATGGTGGATTCATTGCGTTATTATTTAACTGCCATTTTACCTGATAATAAAGACAGTGAGTTTACCTGGAAGGGTTTCCAGGATGCAGTGAACAGCGAACTTGTAGCAGTTTTTGCAAATTACTTCAACAGAACTTTTGTGCTGATGCATAAGCTTACTTCAGGTAAGGTTCCAAAATTCCACAATGATATTATTGATGAAAGAGACAAAACTATCATAGAAGAAATAAAAAGTTCAAAGCTTGTAATTGAGGATCTTATTGAAAAATATAAATTTCGTGAAGCATTATTTGAAGTGATTGACTTGGCCAGGAAGGGAAATAAATACATGCAGGATAAAGAGCCATGGATAAAAGCAAAATCATTAACGGGTGATAACCCGGATGCAGAAACTGCACAAAAACAAATTGACAATTGCCTGCACATTTGCCTGCAGCTTTGTGGAAATCTTGCAATTTATATCAATCCATTTTTACCCAATACAGCAGTTAAAATGTGCCACATGATGAAGGTGGTTCCAAAAATACTGGAATGGAAAAATGCAGGCTCTGTAAAATTATTAAGCGTAGGTTATTCACTTCGTTCTCCTGAATTATTATTCAGGAAAATTGAAGATGCAGAAGTTGAATATCAAATAAAAAAATTAAAAGAAGGATTGGAGAAATCTAAAATGGAACAACAACAGCAAAATACGCCTGCACAAAATGATGTTGCTGATAATACAATCAAACCGGAAATTGTATATGATTATTTTGATAAACTGGATCTGCGAATTGGCACAATAACATCAGCAGAAAAAGTGGCCAAAGCAGATAAACTTTTAAAACTGGAAGTTGACCTGGGATTTGAAACAAGAACAATTGTTTCAGGCATTGCACAACATTTTAGTCCTGACTCTTTGGTTAATAAACAAGTAATTGTGGTTGCTAATTTAGCACCACGTAAAATGAGGGGTATAGAAAGCCAGGGAATGATTTTAACTGCAGAACAACCTGATGGTAAATTAGTATTGGTAAACCCTGACGCTTTAACGGCAAACGGATCTAATGTAAAATGATCAATTAAAGTCTTTTATTGCATCACTTAAGTCAAACACTTTTACATTGCCATTCAATTTTGATTTTATGATTGAGGTGGCTGCAGCACTCCTGTATCCTGCAGCACAATGAACTACAACAGGTTTATCCGTTGGTATTTCATGTACACGTTCCCTTAGTTCGGCAAGTGGTATGGCTATAGAATCTGCAAAGATTTTCTTTTCTTTTACTTCAGATGGATTACGAACATCAACGATAGTATAGTCAGACTTATGTTCTTTAAATTCTGAAACTTTAATTAGTTCTATTTTTCCCTCACCTTCTTTTAAAACAAAAGCCTTATCTATTTGTCCTTCATAACCAATAGAAGCAGATCTTTCAATTAACTTATTTAACTGATCCTCATCTTGTCCTGCCAGGTAAAATTTTTCTCCCGGTTTAACAATGCTTCCTAACCAGGTTTCGAATTTTATTCCTTCCTGCAGGTTCACTGATCCAAGCAGATGTCCTTTTTTAAATGTTTTTTCATCCCTTGCATCTATAATGATCTTATCATCATTAATCAAAGAATCTTCATCAACTTTATTTTCAATCTTTATAGCAGAAATGCTTTCTTTAAAAGCCGGAGCTCCTTTTCTGTTTAATTCAACCGAATAAGAAAAATAAGCAGGGACAAATGGTTGATCACTCAGAAGTTGTTTAACAAATTCTTCTTCGCTCATATTCTTCAACGACCAATTAGTTAGCTTTTCTGCACCCATGGTACTTCTTTCCGCTTTACTTAATGCTTTACCACATAAAGTTCCCGCACCATGTGCAGGATAAACAACTACATCATTTGCCAGTGGCATTAATTTATCTCGCAGGGAATGATACATTTGTTTTGCCAGATCGTTTCTTGTTGCTTTTATATTTCCGGCACCTTCTCTTAAATCTGGCCTCCCGCAATCTCCAATAAATAAAGTATCACCTGTAAAAACAACTTTGTCTTTTCCCTCATGATGCAAAACAATGCAAATACTATCGGGTGAATGTCCCGGTGTATGCAGTGCTTTTAATTTTATATCACCCAGATTAATTTCATCTCCTTCATCAAAGGTTTGATGTGGATAAAAAGCATTCACAAGTTTACTGGCGTAAATAACAGCACCCGTTTTTTCGTGTATTTCAAGATGGCTGCTCACAAAATCTGCATGCGGATGGGTTTCAATGACACCTGTTATAACAGCATCATTATTTTTAGCAAAATCCAGGTATGGCTTTGGATTTCGTGCCGGATCAATAAGAATAATCTTTTTCTCATCCTCATTCAAAATAGCATAACTGAAATGCGACAAGTATTTGTCTTCCCATTGTTTTATTTCCATAACCGGGGGTTTTCTGCAAAATTAATTGGAACAGGATCATTAAAAAATCAATTTAACAGCAATAACGATTATAACTGCTGTCATAGTTGAACATCCCCTGAATCAACTTTATAATTCATTCTTTTTCCTATCTTCATAAAATAGTTGTTTAACTAACTAATTTTTATGACCAGGAGAATTATTAAAAAAGTAGCAGTACTCGGTAGTGGTGTAATGGGTTCCAGGATAGCCTGTCATTTTGCTGGCGTTGGCTTACAGGTAATCTTACTTGATATTGTTCCTGCAGAAGCAAAAGAATCTGATAATAAACAAGCCAGAAATAAATTAGTGAATGAAGCGCTACAGGCTGCTGTAAAAAGCAATCCCTCTCCCATTTATCATAAAGATGTTATTAATAAAATAACTACTGGAAATTTTGATGATAACCTGGAAGATATTAACGGTTGCGACTGGGTAATAGAAGTGGTGGTGGAAAGACTGGATATTAAACAATCCCTATTTGAAAAAGTAGAACAGTATCGAAAACCAGGTACCCTGATCACTTCCAATACTTCAGGAATTCCCATTCATTTATTAAGTGAAGGCAGGTCAGAAGATTTCAAAAAACATTTTTGTGGTACTCACTTTTTCAATCCGCCCCGCTATTTACGTTTATTAGAAATTATCCCAACTCCTGACACAGATCCTGCTGTAACGGATTTTTTAATGCATTATGGTGATTTATACCTTGGAAAAACAACTGTTCTTGCCAAAGACACACCTGCATTTATAGCCAACAGAATTGGTGTTTTTGGAATGATGTCACTTTTTGGACTCATTGAAAAAATGGACTTAACCATTGATGAAGTGGATGCACTTACTGGTCCGCTGATTGGCAGACCTAAATCAGCAACTTTCCGTACTGCTGATGTAGTGGGCATAGACACATTGGTGAAAGTAGCTAAAGGAGTATATGATAATTGTCCTGCTGATGAATCAAGAGACAGGTTTCAGATACCTGTTTGGTTGGAAAAACTGGTAGAAAATAATTGGTTGGGTGATAAAACAGGACAAGGTTTTTTTAAAAAAACAAAAGGAAGTGGTGGCGAAAAAGAAATACTGACACTTGATTTAAAAACACTGGAATATAAACCACGTGTAAAACCAAAATTTGCTTCTGTTGATGCTGCCAAAGGAGTTGATGATCTGAAGCAAAGAATTAAAATGCTGGTATCGGCACAGGACAAAGCAGGTGAATTTTTCAGGCATTTCCATTATGGTTTGTTTTCTTATATCTCTCACCGCATTCCGGAAATAAGTGATGAAGTTTATAGAATTGATGATGCTATGATGGCCGGTTTTGGCTGGGAAATAGGTGCTTTTGAAAGCTGGGATGTGATGGGTGTGGAAAGAACTACCAAACAAATGAAAGAAGCGGGCTTTACAGTTGCCTCCTGGGTAGATGAAATGCTTGAAGCCGGATTTAAATCGTTTTACAAAATAGAAGGTGGCGAAACACAATACTACGATCAGCAATCCAAATCATACAAATCCATACCGGGTAGTAAAGAATTTATTGTTTTAAGTAATTACTCAGATAAAGTTGTTTGGAAGAACAGCAGTTGCCATGTGTATGATATTGGTGATGATGTGCTGGGACTGCAATGGAATACCAAAATGAATTCCATTGGTGGAGATGTGCTGGCAGGAGTTTCCAAAGCAATTGAGCTGGCAGAAAAAAACTTCAAGGGATTAGTGATAGCCAATGAAACCGCCAATTTTAGTGTGGGTGCCAATGTGGGAATGATCTTTATGTTTGCCATTGAACAGGAGTATGATGAACTGGATTTTGCCATACGTGCTTTTCAAAATGCTATGATGCGTGTACGTTATTCATCCGTTCCTGTTGTTGTAGCACCCCATGGTATGGCATTGGGTGGCGCTTGTGAGATGAGTTTACATGCAGATAAATGTTGCCCCGCTGCCGAAACTTATACAGGACTTGTAGAATTGGGTGTGGGATTGATACCGGGTGGTGGCGGAACAAAGGAATTTGTATTAAGAGCTTCGGCTGAAATGCATCAGGATGAACCAGAAACCATCACTTTAAAAAACAGGTTTTTAACCATAGCTACCGCAAAAGTGGCCACTTCGGCACATGAGGCATTCAGCCTTGGTATATACAGGAAAGGATTGGATGAAATTGTGATGAACCAAAACCGCAGGGTTACAGAAGCCAAAAGATCTGTCCTGGAAATTTATGAAAGCGGTTATGTATCGCCGGTACAGCAAAAGAATATTAAAGTGCTAGGCAGATCAGCCCTGGGGTCTTTATATGCCGGTATTCATGGAATGACACAAGCAAATTATGCCACTGAACACGATGCCACCGTTGCACGCAAACTGGCTTATGTAATGTGTGGAGGTGATTTAAGCGAACCAACACTGGTGAATGAACAATACCTGCTTGACCTGGAACGGGAAGCCTTCCTTTCTCTTTGTGGAGAAAAGAAAACACTTGAACGCATACAAAGTGTTTTAAAAGGTGGTAAACCTGTTAGAAATTAAGCAACTGTTGCTGAGCATAAGATTTGCCTACATTTACGCATGCCTCGTAAATTGTTTCTTTATCAGCTCCGTACACTACTTGCCATTTCAGGTATCTGGCTGTTAAGTGGAATTGTATTTTTTGAAAACCTGATTCATATCAGCAATGATCTTGGGGTTGAGATCAATTTCTTTCAATTCTCTATTACATTTGGCATAATAGGTTTTATAATTACAGCTGCTCTTATTTTTCTTTTGAAGCCTGCATTCAACCATTACCCTGTGTGGATGTCTACTTTAATAAAACTGGGATTAACGGTCCTGATATTTGTTATAATTATTGTTGTTCTTTCACTGATCTATTTTTCGCTGATTTACCCAAATAGTTTCCAGGAATTTATTACCTCTTTTTTGAAAAAAATACTTCAGACGCATACATTTTTTAGTTTCTTAATAGATATGGCCCTGATGACGCTCTTCTCCATTATTTTATTAGAAGTAACAGATAAATATGGACCGGGTATGTTTTGGAGCATGCTGATTGGTGAATATCACAATCCAAAAAAAGAAAACAGAATTTTTATTTTTCTTGATATAAATGAATCAACAACTATTGCTGAAGAATTGGGCCACGGACAATACTTTTTAATGCTCAGAAGATTTTTTAGTGATATCACCATGCCGGTTTTAGCCAACGATGGTGATATATATCAATATGTGGGAGATGAGATTGTGGTATCGTGGAAGAATACGCCTGAGAACAAATTAAAAAGCCTCAAGTTTATTAGAAATACATTCTTTTTAATTGAAAGGTTTAGCAAAACCTATGAAGAGCAATTTGGGTATGTACCACGATTTAAAGCAGGTGTGCATGCAGGTGAAGTAACCGCAGGATTTGTGGGTGAAATAAAAAGGGAATTGATTTATACAGGTGATACCATGAATACGGCAGCACGGATCAGAAGTATGTGTCACGACCTGGATGAATCATTTGTTATATCAGAAGAATTTATGCAGGATTTTGAAACGCCAGTTAATTATACCATTGAAGAAAAAGGTACTATGGAAGTAAAAGGAAAACAGGAGCCGGTAAAAGTATTTTCAATGAATTTTGCCAATGGGAACAGTTGAATTAGATAATACGAAAGGAAGTTGTTTAATTACTGCAAACATGATTACCTATGGCAATGCTGCCGATCCGGTTGTCACAAAAAGAATAAGAAAAGAGATTGAAGAGATGTGGAATGAACCTGCAGTTATCGTTACAATAAACAATCTACAACTTCGTGTACAATTCAAAATTACAGCTGCTCTAAAACCATCCATTACTCCAGATGAAATTTTTGCAGATGTTGATCCGAGAAATAATTTTTTCAGGATTGAAGAATTTGTTCATGGCAATATTTCTTTTGTAGATGGATTGAATTCCAATTCAGGATATTTTTTGTTAGAAAATTTATATGAAGGTTCTACAACGGCTGCACATGAATTCGGTCATACATTGGGGTTAGATCA
>JACDAZ010000449.1 GCA_013695175.1 Flavisolibacter sp.
GTTCAGCGCCTTTTTTTCGTTGTCACTTATCATTCGGTAAAACGGATGATCTAACGAAAAAACCAGCACCTCCCGTTGCTAAGCATAACACGCAGCAGATTCTTGCACTTAAACTTTTACAACTTCACACTGTTGCCTCGGACGATTCAACAGCTTGAGGGTAAGCTTTCATGAATGATTCGCATTGAATCGTCCTGCCTTTTCCCAGCCTGCCGGTTTGGTTACTTTTTTTGGGCAAGCAAAAAAAGTGACATCAGTATTTTAATTACAAAGGGTTACGATGCTACTTTTTTAAAAAAAATGAGTAATAATAATTATGAGACTGCTATCCAAAAACATTTCCGGGGTTTAATGTAGTTTCTCTTCTTTCACAACTTTCTCAATAATTTTTGGAAACCATTCATGTTCTAGTTGGTGAATTTTTTGCGCTAAACTTTCAGCAGTTTCACCGGGCATCACTTCACAACGGGCCTGGAAGATCACATCGCCATGATCATAATGTTCATCAACAAAATGAATAGTGATACCCGATTCTTTTTCGCCCTCTTCTAAAACCACATTGTGTACATGATCCCCATACATTCCTTTCCCACCAAATTTGGGAAGCAGGGCAGGATGAATATTAATGATCCTGTTTCTGTAATGATCAATAAGTGCTTGTGGAATCTTCCATAAAAAACCGGCTAAAACAATAAGATCAATTTCAGCGTCTTTCAACTCCGGCAGGTAATGATGACCCCTGAAGAATTCTTCTTTTTCAATGATACATGTGGGCACTCCATATTCTGCTGCAATATCTAAAACACCGGCTATGGGTTTATTGGTAACAATAAGTGCTACAGTAAAAGATCCGGGATTTGCAGTACTGTATTCTAAAATTTTCCTGGTATTGGATCCTGTACCCGAAGCAAAAATGGCAATTTTCTTCACCTGCCAAAGATAGAAGGCTAAAACATACTATCTTAAGCTTGTGAAATACCTGATATCAATTTTTATAATTATACTGGCAACAAGTGTTGTTCAGTCACAGGAAACTTGCGCCACACCCGTAAATCCATCTTTTACAGCTCCTGTTGAAAATGATCTGAAAACAAAGCTTGCTGAAGCAAAACAGGAATATGAAAAAGATCCATCCAACAACGATTCTATAATATGGTATGGACGTAGAACCGCTTATTTAGGCAATTATGAAGAAGCCATTGAAATTTTTTCAAAAGGCATTACACTCCACCCGCAGGATGCCCGGTTGTACAGGCACCGCGGTCACCGCTACATTACATTAAGATGTTTTGATAAAGCCATTGCAGATTTTGAAACGGCTGCACGCCGGGTCAAAGGAAAAAAAGACGAAGTGGAACCGGATGGTATGCCAAATGCTCAAAATATTCCAACCAGCACCCTGCAATCCAACATCTGGTACCACCTGGGACTGGCTTATTACCTGCAAGCTGATTTTGAAAAAGCAGTAAATGCTTTTAAAACCGGATTAAAAGTTTCAACAAATGCCGATATGTATGTGGCCACTGCCAACTGGCTCAACCTTTCTTTATTAAGGGCAGGCAATCAAAACGAATCAAAAAAACTTTTAAAAAGTATTTCCAAAGACATTCAGCTTATTGAAAATGAAGACTATTTAAAGATCCTTCTTTTGTATAAAGAAGATAAACCTTGTAGTTATGGAACTTTAGATAATCAAGTTGCTTCGCTCAGTTCAGCAACTTTAGAATTTGGAAAAGGAAGCTATTGTTTATTAAAAGGAAATAAGCATCAAGCTAAAACCATTTTTCAAAATATCATTAAGGGCAATCAATGGGCAAGTTTTGCCTACATAGCTGCCGAACAGGAACTGAAAAGACTAAACTGATTTTTTTCTGCCAAATTTTAAAAACATTTTTTTTAAATAAGAGGTAAAAAAACGGAACTGTCCCAGTGGAATACTTACCAGTAATACCATCAGGGGCCAAATAGCTGTTACCACTATTATATATATAGGTATATACAACCATAAAGCTTCAATTCCCGTTAAGTTCATAAGCTTTTTACCTATAATTCCGGTAAGGCTGCCGCCAACTGAAAATGTTACCAGGATCAGTAAAAGTCGCCAGCCATTGACATTCCATTTTTTTTGTAAGTGTTTTATCATTTGTTGTGTTGGCGAAATTAAATGCATTTTTATTGTTCAAATTTTAATTGCATAACAGTAGTTTTTCACATAAATATTTTCATATAAAGTCAATGACTTTTTTATGACATTATTTTTAATGGTATAAAAAAAATTTATCAAAAATCTTCTGAAATGCAGGCCAGTAGCAGGTTAAAAAAATTTAGATAACCATGAGTATTTGTTAGTTTCCTGTCATATTTTTGCACCCAATTCAGGAAATTTTCCACATTTTAGATCCCAAGCATCTATGATTTGTATAAAGCTAACAGCCAGAGGAGTTTTACTGCTAGGTTTTCTTTTTCAATTTATTCTTTATTCAAATGTGTATGCACAGGACGCAATTGATGGCAAACAGCTTTTTCAGCAAAACTGTCAAACTTGTCATGCATTAGATAAAAAACTTACAGGGCCGGCATTAAGAGGCTTTACAACAAAAGGTCCATGGACAGACAGGCAAAATATTTATGACTGGATACATAATCCTGCTGCATTTATTGCAAAAGATGATTATGCCCGTGCCTTGAAAGATGAGTATGGCGTTGTCATGCAGGCTTTTCCGCAGTTAAGCAACGAGCAGATTGATGCCATTGTGGATTATGTTGTTGCAGCTCCGCCTCCCGGTGGTGGTGGAGGCGAACAAGGTGTAGCAAGTTCAGCACAGGCAGACAAGGAAGCAGCCAATAGAAATGCTATCATTTTTGGTGTTATTTCTTTAATACTGGCACTGGTTGCACTGGTATTAATGCAGGTAAACAGCAACCTTAAAAAGCTTTCAGACGACAGCGAAGGTATCATGCGTCCGGAAGCAGTTCCATTTTATCGCAATAAGATTTATATAGCCCTGATGGCATTAATATTTTTTGTTGTAGGTGGTTATTTTGTTGCCAAAGGCGCCGTGAACCTGGGTCGTCAAAAAGGTTATCAGCCCGAACAACCCATATATTATTCTCATAAAGTGCATGCAGGTATCAACCAGATAAGCTGTTTGTATTGCCATACCAGTGCATGGGAAAGCAAGCATGCTGCCATTCCATCAGTGAATGTTTGTATGAATTGCCACATGTCCATTTCTACTTACGAAAAAGGACCTACACTTTATGATGAAGCAGGAAACGAAATTAATGGAACTGCGGAAATAGAGAAATTATACCGCTATGCCGGTTTTACTCCGGGGCAACCATGGGATCCTTTAAAGGCAAAACCAATAGAGTGGATCAAAATACATAACCTGCCTGACCATGTATATTTCAATCACTCACAACACGTAAATGCAGGTAATGTAGCCTGTCAAACCTGCCACGGAAATATACAGGATATGGATGTTGTTGGTCAGCAGGCAGAGTTAAGTATGAGTTGGTGTGTAAACTGTCACAGGGAAACCAAAGTAAACTTCTTCAATAGGAATGACAGTTCAGGAAATAAATTTTACAGCATTTTTGAAAAGTTTCATAACGATTTACGTGACGGTAAAATGGATAGTGTAACAGTAAGTGATATTGGAGGTAATGAGTGCCAAAAATGTCACTACTAATGGTAGTTGCTATTTTAAAGTTCATTGGTTAAAAACTCCGGCAGAAATAGGATCAGAAAAAAGCAACAGGGTTCCTCTGCCGGATATAAAATTGATATTTAGTAATTAAAATAAACAACCCAACAAAAAGAAAAGAAAGCTTTTCCAGGGGATGGGACCAAATATGAAAAATAAGTATTGGCAAAGTTTCGCTGAGCTCAATGATTCAAAAGATTTTCAAAAACGCAACCATGATGAATTTAAGGAGGAGTTGCCTTTTGAGGATATAGACAGTACCGGTTTACTGGATGGTAAAACGCCCCGCAGGGACTTTTTAAAGTATCTTGGTTTCAGTACTGCTGCAGCTACTCTTGCAAGTTGCAAGATGCCTGTAAGAAAAGCTATTCCTTTTGTAAACAAGCCTGAAAATGTTACACCAGGCATTGCAAAATATTATGCTACTACCTATGTAATGGATGGAGATGTACTTCCCATTATTGCTAAAGTAAGAGAAGGTCGTCCTATTAAAATTGAAGGAAACAATCTTTGTTCTTATACATTAGGCGGAACCAATGCAAGAGCACAGGCTTCAGTGTTGGATCTGTATGATACCTTTCGTTTAACGCACCCTTCCCGCAGGAACAATAATAAATTTGAAGAGATACCTACTTATGAGCAGGCAGACAGGTTGGTTATGGATGCTTTGCAGGGTTTGGGTGGCAAACCTGTAGTGTTATTAACAAGCACAGTTGTATCGCCTTCTACCAAACAAATTATTTCAGAATTTATTGGTCGCTATCCCGGTAGCCGCCATGTACAATACGATGCTATTTCATTCAACGGGGCATTATTGGCAAACGAATCTTCTTTTGGTCGCAGGGCCTTACCAACTTATGAACTGGATCGTGCAAAAGTTATTGTAAGTATAGGAGCCGACTTTTTAGGAGCCTGGCCAAACGGGGTTGAAAATGCAAGAAAATATTCTTACGGAAGAAAGATAGATGAGCGTAACCCGCAAATGAGTAAGCACTACCAGTTTGAAAGTTATTTAAGTATGACCGGTGCCTGTGCTGATGAAAGGTTTACACATCGTCCTTCCGAAACAGGTGCTGTTGCACTGGCTTTATACAGTGCATTGGGTGGCTCCGGAGCACCTGCAGTAAATATGGCAGATGCACAATTAAAAGCAGGTATTGAAAAAGTGGTTGCTGACCTGCAGGCTAACCGCGGTGCAGCAGTTGTGATTTGCGGCAGTAACGATCCCAATGTGCAGATGGTAGTGAATGCTATCAATCAATCAATAGGCGCTAACGGCTCCATATTAAACTGGTCGCAACCTGTTCTTGTAAAACAAGGAAACGACAAGGACATGGCTGACCTGGTAAACCAGATGAATGCCGGGCAAATAGGAGCTTTACTTGTATACGAAGCAAATCCTGCTTATGATTATTTTAATCCAGATGCTTTTAAAGCGGGTATACAAAAAGTAAATCTTGTGGTTTCTTTTAATGAAAAAATGGATGAAACAACACAGTTTGCTCATTTCTCTATGCCTGCACATCACTTCCTGGAAAGTTGGGGCGATGCAGAACCAAAGGCCGGTTATTATAGTTTCATTCAGCCGACGATATCACCTTTATTTAAAACAAGAAATTACCAGACATCTTTATTGAGATGGGCAGGAAATAATACAGATTACGAAACCTATTTCCGCCAGTTCTGGAATGGAAGGCTAGGCGGTCAGCAGGCTTTTGACCAGGCATTGCAGGATGGTGTTATTGAAGGCGGTTCAGCACGACCATTAGGAATTGCACAAACTGGTGCAACTACGGCAGGTACAGATACCACAAAAGTGGCAGCGGTCCCTGCACCTACTCCTCAACCACTAACCGGTGGCGGATCTTATAGTGGAGGAAATGTTGGCGATGCTATTGCACAATTATCCACTGCACGTAATGCCGGTAAGGATGAAGTGGTTTTATACCAAAAAGTTTCTATGGCTTCCGGTAAGCAATCGAGCAATCCATGGTTACTTGAGTTACCGGATCCTATAACCCGTGCCAGCTGGGGCAACTATGCAATGATATCTCTTGCCAAAGCAAAAGAATTAGGGATAAAAGTTGATACAGATTATGAATATTATCCTGAGAAACCGGTTATCAGGTTAAGTGTAAATAATAAAGAAATTTCATTACCGATATTGATTATACCCGGTATGAATGCCCATACTATTGCAGTAGCTGTAGGTTTTGGTCGCAGTGAAGCATTTTCAAAAGCATCGGATGGTATTGGACAAAATGTTTTTCAGTTTGCCCGTTTTAATGGAACCACAGTTGAGTATGATAATGCTGTAACGGTTAGTGATAAAACTTTTGGTAAAGAAAAAATTGCACAGGTACAGATACATAATACTTACGATGGAAGAACTGAAGTGGTGAAGGAAACTACACTTGCCACTTTCATGAAACATCCAACACAGTATACAAAATTCCGCGAGGAACTGGCAACAGCTTATGCATCCAAAACCGGCGACTACCGTAAAGAAGCTACTTTATATGGTGATCAGGATCATGTTCAGCCGGGTTTAAAATGGGGAATGTCAATTGATATGAACTCCTGCATTGGCTGCCATGCCTGTGTTGTTGCCTGTCATGCAGAAAACAACGTATCTGTTGTAGGTAAGCATGAAGTGCTGCGGTTCCATGACATGCATTGGTTGCGTATTGACCGCTATTTTGTAAGCGATGATAAAAATCCCGATGATCTGAAGGCTGTAGTTTTTCAACCTATGCTTTGCCAGCATTGTGATAACGCACCTTGCGAAAATGTTTGTCCTGTTGTGGCAACAACCCATAGTTCAGAAGGTTTGAATCAAATGATTTATAACCGTTGTATTGGTACACGCTATTGCGCAAACAACTGTCCTTATAAAGTGCGCCGTTTCAATTGGGCCGATTATACCGGTGCTGATTCTTTTGGTAATAACCAAAGACCATTAATTGCTGATGGTACACTTGACGAGGTGGTGATGCAAATGAATGACGAGCTGACAAGAATGGTTTTAAATCCTGATGTAACAGTAAGAAGCCGCGGTGTGATGGAAAAATGTACATTCTGTGTGCAGCGTACCCAGGAAAGTAAATTAAAAGCAAAAGTTGAAAACAGACCCCTGGGTGGAGATGAAGTACAGGTTGCCTGTGCACAGGCTTGCCCAACACATGCTATTCGTTTCAGTAATGTAAATGATTCCCAAAGTGAAGTAGCCAGGATCAGGCAGGACAACCCGGGTCGTTTATTTTATGTGATAGAGCAGTTACATACTTTACCAAACGTAAACTACCTGGCTAAGATCAGGAACACAGACGAGATTATAGAAGTAAAAGCAGCTCATTAACAGTAATGGGTAGATAAATTTTGACAAGAAAAATTATAAATAGCTAAAGCCTAAGCTAGTAGCTAAAAGCTTAAATAAATATGGCATTACTTAAGTACGAATCGCAGGTAAGAGCACCACTGGTAGAAGGGAATAAAGATTATCACCAGATAACAGAAGATATTTGTCGCCCTGTAGAAGGCCGTGCTTCAACGCTTTGGTGGATAGGATTTTTAATTTCAGTAGCCTTATTATTATTTGGAGTTTATTCTGTTTACCGCGAGGTTACCTATGGTACACACCAGTGGAATCTTAATAAAACGATCGGCTGGGGTTGGGATATTACAAACTTCGTATGGTGGGTTGGTATTGGTCACGCAGGTACACTTATCTCTGCCATCTTATTACTTTTTCGCCAGGGCTGGAGAACGGGTGTAAACCGTGCAGCTGAAGCCATGACGATTTTTGCGGTGATGTGTGCCGGTCAGTTTCCTATCTTTCACATGGGTAGGGTGTGGAATGCATTTTTCGTATTGCCCTATCCAAACACTCGTGGACCGCTATGGGTAAATTTTGATTCTCCACTTCTTTGGGACGTATTTGCGATATCAACCTATTTTACCGTTTCTCTTTTATTCTGGTACAGTGGTTTATTACCTGATCTTGCCACCCTGCGTGACCGTGCACGTGAAAAATGGAGAAAATCTTTTTATGGAGTGGCAGCATTCGGATGGACAGGTTCTACCAAACACTGGCAGCGTCATGAAAGTTTATCTCTGGTACTGGCAGGTTTATCAACTCCTCTTGTACTTTCTGTACATACAATCGTATCATTTGACTTTGCCACATCGGTCATTCCCGGATGGCACACTACTATCTTCCCTCCATATTTCGTGGCAGGTGCTATATTCTCAGGATTTGCCATGGTACAAACCCTGTTGCTGGTAACAAGAAAAGTTTTGCATCTGGAGGAGTATATTACCATAGAACATATAGATGTAATGAACAAGGTTATTGTTCTTACAGGATCTATTGTAGGTATTGCCTATTTAACTGAGTTGTTCATGGCCTGGTATTCCGCTGTTAAGTATGAGTGGTTTGCATTTGAACAAAACAGGGCTAACCTTTTCAGCCCTTATGGCTGGAGTTATTGGATAATGATGGGATGTAACGTTGTGTCGCCACAAATATTCTGGTTCAGGAAAATGCGTCGCAATCTTTTAGTTACATTCTTCATGTCTATACTGGTTAATATAGGAATGTGGTTTGAACGTTTTGTAATCATCGTTACATCATTATACAGGGATTATTTACCATCATCCTGGAGTACCTATTATTCTCCAACAATATGGGAGGTTGGTTTTTATCTCGGCACTTTTGGTTTATTCTTTACCTGCTTTTTCCTTTTTGCAAAATTCTTCCCTGTAATTGCTATAGCGGAGATCAAGCACATATTGAAGAAAAGCGGTGGGAATTATAAAGAGCAGATGACACCGGTAGAAGAAGAAAAAGTTGAAGAGTTTGCGCATGCGCATACTCATTGATTCAAAAGTTAAAAGTTAAACAGTCAAAATGGCTATAAAAAAATTTGTTGTATCTAATTTTTACGATGAACAAATCTTGTTTCCGGCAATAAAGGGAGTAAGAAAGCAGGGGTATAAAATACATGATGTGTATATACCCTTTCCTATTCATGGATTGGATGCAGCTATGGGATTAAGAGATACAAGTTTACATACGGCAGGTTTTATTTATGGTATCACCGGTACTACTGTGGCTTTTTCTTTTATAACATGGGCATTTACTACGGACTGGCCATTGAACATAGGTGGTAAACCATTTTTTGCCCTTCCTGCATGGATCCCTATCATCTTTGAATTAACCATATTATTTGCTGCAGTAGGAATGGTAATGACATTTTGCTATCTGTGTCAACTGGCTCCTTTTGTAAAAAAAGATCATTTTAATCCACGTTCCACCGACGATACTTTTGTGGTGGTGATAGAATGCAGTGATAAGACAAATGAAAACGAGGTGATAGATTTTTTAACCGGTTTGGGTGGAGCTGATGTAGAAGTGCAATATAGAGAAACAGGTTGGTGGATTGGAAGTTACGATAAAGAACAAAAGTTATATGACCATAATGTGGAGACATTGGTAAATCCTTAATAGAAGATGAAGAAATTACTAACAATAACAGGGTTCATTACATTAGTTACAGGTTTTATAGCCTGTGGAGGTGCCGAGGGTAACGATCCCGGCAGAGCCTATATGCCTGATATGTATTACAGCCGGGCATATGAAGCTTTTGGTTATAACAACTTACCTGAAGATCATGATCTGAAAAGCAAGGGTATATATTATACCGGTAAACCGGTGCCGGGTACCATTGCCAGAGGTGATGCTTTTAGTTTTCCTGTTCCTGCAGGGGATAGTGGTTATGCTCTTGCCGCAGGTTATCGTAATGCTACAA
>JACDAZ010000456.1 GCA_013695175.1 Flavisolibacter sp.
GCAGTATTCTTGTGTAGTTAATAAGACTTTGCAGGTAAGCATGATCCAGTTGGGAAAGAAGGGTATCAATAAATTTTCTCCTGTCATCGCTGTTGCCAATAATCAATTGTACATCGTCCGGAGCAATAACCACACAGGGATAGCGGCCAATATGTTTTGAGAAGCGGGTATAGAGTTCATCATTTACCGAAAATTCCTTTTTACCGGTTTCACGTACTATACAAACAGCTTTTTCTTTTTCATCTCTTAAAGTAAAATTACCCTGTAAGCGAAATCCCTGGTAACCATGTTGCACAGCCAGCTGATCCTGCCTGCTGAAATAGCTTTTTGTAAAACATAAATAATGAATGGCATCCAGCAGGTTGGTTTTACCCCTTCCGTTTTTGCCGCATATGCCAACAATGCGTTCAGTAAAATCAAAATCCTGCTGGTTGTAATTTTTAAATTGAAAAAGAGATATGGAGGAGAGGGAAAGGCTCAAATAGAAATCAGAATTAGAAAACAAGATTACATTAAAAGGAAATAATCCTGGAATTAAAAATTAAGCATTCAATGAAGATTTAATGCACATTATTCTTTCTTAAAGAATCATTTGCAAATAGTGAAAACCATTCCTGATGGAAAGGAGTTATTAAAAGCCTGATGCTTTTTTTCAATGAAAAACCTAAATAAAGAAATCTTGCAATATGCAAACTCCAATAGTAAAAAAATAGACCGATTAGGATATAAAAATTCCAACCTACTATAGCAATAGTCTTTAAAAAAAATACATAAGCCACCATAGGAAGCAAAAGCAGTATAAAATATAATTTTCTATTCATAGCTGATTATTATAATAAAGTATAAAATAACAATAAATAATTGTTGAACTCACTAAGCTTTTGGTAATTCAGCAAATATTTCCCTTATTCCATGTTAAACCAAATCAATAAACCTGCTACTATATCCTCTACTATAACCTGATTCCCTTATTTTTGCGGCTCAAATTTGCAGCCTTGGCTACTAAATTTTCTAAAGAAACCTACCTCTACTGGTACGAGCTTATGCAACTGATCCGCCAGTTTGAACTGATGGCAGAAGAGAAATATAAAATGGAAGGCAAGATCCGTGGTTTTTTTCATGCCTATATAGGGCAGGAAGCTATAGCTGCCGGATGTATGACCGCCACCAAACCGGATGATCTTTTTATAACGGCTTACCGCGATCACGGGCTGGCAATTGCTAAAGGCGTATCCGTAAACTCCTGCATGGCAGAACTTTATGGTAAGGCAACCGGTAATGCCAAGGGCAAGGGTGGTAGCATGCACTTTTTTGGAAAAGATGTAAATTTTTATGGTGGTCATGGTATTGTGGGTGCACAGATAGGAACCGGCGCCGGACTGGCTTTTGCTGAAAAATATAAAGGAACAGATAATGTGGTTCTTTGCTTTTTTGGTGATGGCGCTGCCCGCCAGGGAATGCTGCATGAAATATTTAATATGGCTATGCTTTGGGAACTTCCGGTAATTTTTATTTGCGAGAATAATAATTATGCAATGGGTACTTCTGTAAAAAGAACATCCAACATAGTTGATATATATAAACTGGCTGATGGCTATGAAATGCCCGGTGATGTAATTGACGGAATGAATGCCGAACCCGTTCATGAAGGTGTGGCAAGAGCAGTTAAAAGAGCAAGGGAAGGTGGCGGACCAACATTACTTGAAATAAAAACATATCGCTACAAAGGTCACTCCATTTCTGATCCGCAGAAATACAGAACCAAAGAAGAAGTAGAAGATTATAAGTCAAAAGATCCCATTACCATGATTGTAAAAACCATGAAAGACGATGGTTTTGCGACTGATGATGAAATAGCTGCCATCAATAAACGCGTTGATGAAGCTGTTGAGGAAAGTGTTCGCTTTGCAGAAGAATCTCCCTGGCCAAATGATGATGAAGTGTTAAAGGATGTGTATGTAGACCAGAATTATCCTTTTATTACCGACTAGTAAAATCCAACTTTTATAAATTTAAATTTCAATGGCTGAAACAAAAACAGTACGACCCAACAGAACAGAAGAAACTCCTGCAATTGACCGTGCCGGTGATTTCTGGAGTCGTTATAACAAACCGATTATAATAGCTGCAGTGGCAATTATAGTATTGCTGCTTGGGTGGCTTGCTTATAAAAAATTTGTGCAGGAACCAAATGAAAGAAAAGCTTCTGAAGCTATATTCAAATCAGAGGAATATTATCGTATGGATTCCTTAAACCTTGCCTTAAATGGTGATGGTATGAACCAGGGTTTTTTAAGGATCATTGATCGCTATGGAAATACAAAAGCCGGTAACCTTGCTAAATTTTATGCAGGTGCATCCTTTCTTCAATTAGGAAATTTTGAACAGGCAGAAAAGCACTTAAAAGATTTTAGTACAGATGCAGAACAGGTGCAGGCACGTGCTTATAAGCTTTTAGGTGATGCTTATGCAGAACAAGGAAAAAACGACAATGCATTAAGCAGCTATAAAAAAGCAGCATCTGAATTTGAAGAAGATGATCAGAATGCTTCAGAATATTTATTTATGGCTGCATACTTTGCAGAAAAAGTAGCTAACAATAAAAGCGAAGCCATCAAACTTTACAGGGAGCTAAAAGAAAAATACCCCCGTACAGAAAAAGGTTTTGAAGCAGAAAAATATTTGGCGAGATTGGGAGAGTATAAAGACTAAGTTTTAAAGGCACAACAGGTAAGATTCAAGGTACAAGGCACAAGCTAGTCCTAACTTTCCTTTTAATTTTTATTTTTCTTTTAGTACAACAAAGAGAACAATCAAAATAATAATAGGTAAAGGCTAATTGAAAATTATCACTTTTTAATTAAGGATATGTCACAGCAATTAGAGGAAAGATTTTTAATTTTTTCTATTAATGTGCGTGATTTTTGTAAATCTTTGAAATGGGATATAATTAACTCACAATATATAAAACAAGTAATTAGATCCAGTAGTTCTATAGGAGCTAATTATATTGAAGCATCTGATGATCTTGGAAAGTTAGATGAAAAAATGAAAATTAAAATTGCCAGAAGAGAAGCTAAAGAAACAATTTATTGGTTGAAGTTGATAGAAACTAACAATTCAAAGATGTCAGAAGATCAAAGAAAATTACTAGTTGAGGAATGTACTCAAATTCAAAAAATATTATCCTCGATACTGATCAAGCTAAATGCAAAAATTTGATTCTTTATATCTTGTACCTTAATTGGAAAACTTAGTTTCTTGCACTTTCAAGGCTTGTACCTTGAATCTTGAGCCTTGAACCTTGTGCCTTGAATCTTAATTATTAAAGAAATGGCTGACGTAAAGAAAAGTAAATTATTTCAACTACAAAAAGGCATCTCACAGGATGCTCTTGTTGTTTTGGTAAAGACAGAATGGAACCATGAAATTGTAAATGAACTGGAAAAAGGATGTCTTGCTGTTTTACATGAAAAGCTAATTAAGACAAAAACACTTGTTGTTCCAGGTGCTGTTGAAATTCCGTTTGCTGTTCAGCATTACTGGAATAATGCTAAAAAGAAAAATAAACCACAGGCTTTTATTACACTTGGTTGTGTGATTCGGGGCGACACTCCACACTTTGAGTATGTTTGCCAGGCAGTAACACAGGGTGTATCTCAGTTAAATGTAACCTTACCGGTGCCAACCATTTTTGGAGTGCTTACAGTTGATTCAGACGAACAGGCACGTGAACGCATTGGAGGAAGACATGGACATAAAGGAGAAGAAGCGGCCGTTACAGCTATTAAGATGATGTTATTGAGTGAACAGTTGAAAGAAGGCATATGAAGGTCCAGCTATTTGTTCCCTGCTTTGTAGACCAGCTATTTCCGGAAACCGCTTTCAACATGATAAAGTTATTGGAGAAAGCAAATTGTAAGGTTTCATACAATCCTGCGCAAACCTGTTGTGGTCAGCCTGCTTTTAATGCCGGTTTTTGGGATGATGCCCGTGAAGTATGCACCAAATTTTTAAAAGATTTTAGTTCTACAGATATAATTGTAGCACCCAGCGCCAGTTGTGCTGGTTTTGTTAGAAACTACTTCACAAAATTGTTTGACAATTCATCACTACATCATGAAGCAATTGCTATATCAAAGAACATTTATGAACTTTCTGATTTTTTGGTAAATAGGTTAGGGTATACCGATTTTGGAGCATCAATGGAAGCAAAAGCAACCTATCATGATTCATGTGCTGCCCTGCGTGAATGCAAAACTAAAAATGAACCCAGGTTGTTATTGTCACATGTGAAAGGATTGGAATTAAAAGAAATGGATGATGTGGAAACCTGTTGCGGCTTTGGTGGAACCTTTGCTGTAAAATTCAATTCTATTTCTGTAGCCATGGGTGAACAAAAAGTTGATCATGCACTGGCAACCGGTGCAGAATACATAATCTCCACTGATCTTTCCTGCCTAATGCATTTACAGGGTTATATCAACAACAAAGGATACAATCTTAAAACTATGCATCTTGCAGATGTTTTGGTAAAAGAGTGGTAGGGATTGTTGATGTGCAAATGAGTAGATATGCAAATATGCAGATATGCAAATGTGAAAATGTGAAAATATGCAGATAATGTTGGATGTAGGAAGTTGGATGCAGGATATTTAGTGACATCAAAATTGATATTAGTTTTGCATTTCAAATTTATGATACCCGATACCCGATACCTTTTTAATTTTACATTTTTAATCTTTAATTTTTCCTAATGCCATACTGGCTCGTAAAATCAGAACCTTTAACTTATAGCTGGGATCAGTTTGTAAAAGACAAAAAAACAACATGGGATGGCATCAGGAACTATGCTGCAAGGCTGCATGTAAGAGCCATGAAAAAAGGTGATGAAGTTTTATTTTATCATAGCAATGAAGGATTAGAAATAGTAGGAATAGCAAAAGTGATAAAAGAAGCTTACCCCGATCCAACAACAAAAGATGATTGGTCAGCAGTGGATTTAAAAGCACATAAAAAATTAAAAAAGCCTGTCACATTAAATGAAATTAAAAAAGATAAGCGTCTTGCTGATATGGCATTAATACGCATCAGCAGGCTTTCCGTACAACCGGTAAAAGAAGAGGAGTGGAAAATTATTATGGAATTAGCAGGTGTAAAATGATATTGTATGAAGATATCACAAGTACATTTAATAACAGATGACATAGCTGCCACAAAAAACTTTTATCATCAAAAGTTGCAATTTCCCATAAAAGAAGAAGGGGAGGGTTTTATAGGTTTTAGTGCCGGAGAATCAGATTTGTATTTTAGTCAATCCGCTTCACCTGAAAAGCCTACCTATCATTTTGCATTTAATATTCCTGATAATAAAATAGACGAGGCTTTAGAATGGGCAGCCAAAAAAGTTGAAATTGTTAACGTAGAAGGGGACTCAAAAATTGCAGATTTTGTAAACTGGGATGCAAAAGCTTTTTATTTCTACGACAACAATGGAAATATACTTGAATTCATTGCCAGGTTTTCATTAGGCAAGTCGTCGGACTCACCTTTCTCAGTTAAAAGCATCATTTCTGTCAGTGAAATTGGAATTGTAACTGATGATGTAAATCAAAC
>JACDAZ010000457.1 GCA_013695175.1 Flavisolibacter sp.
CAATGTGAATGTTTACTGTCTATTTCTGTAACTGAAGATAAATGATCCATGAACAAAGGCAGGTTTTCAAGCTTGCGCCAGAAAGCATAAACTTCGTCTTTAGGTTTATTAACTATCAGGCTCGTACGAATATTAATTGCTGGTGTATGAGAAACATTTTTTGTTTTTCCCATGCTACTGTAAACAGGGCAGTTTCCAGACACACCACGGTAAAGAAGTATACCTCCAATAGCCGTTTTAATTAAAGAATTAATAGGACTTGAAAATAAATTATTGACTCCTGAAGAGAGTATAAATGCTCCCAACGCTGCGCTTATAATACGCTCATTTTGGCCCACATTCAAAGTACCTGAATCACCTTCATTAGGTTGAAATTCATTTTCTGCATGCCAGCTACCATATTGATCATTAGTTGCCATAAGTTTAATTTTTTTGAAAGAATAAAATATTATGCTTGTTTAAGATTTGATATTTGCAATTATTATGCCCCCAAATCTTTGATTATCAGCAAAAGAAAACCCTGCTTATTAAACAGGGACTTTAGCGTAAGTTTCTTGAGTAGTATTTTACCCATAGCTATGCAATAACATCAGCATTGGTTGCCTGATGTATTGAAACTTTTCCCGGGTATATTTTTAAAGCTTCTTCCAAGCAATCCATAGCATCAGAAAGATCTTGTTTATTTAAAACGTACGCCAATCTCACTTCATCTTTTCCCAAACCTGCTGTTCCATAAAAGCCGCTGGCCGGGGCCAGCATTACTGTATTTTTTTTGAGAGAAAAAGATTCTAATAGCCATTGACAAAAAGTATCTGCATCATCTATGGGTAATCTTGCTATTGCGTAAAAAGCACCACCGGGTGTTGGACAGAAAACCCCTGGCATTTCCTGTAATCGTTTTACCATCAAATCACGCCTTTCCTGGTATTCTCTTTTAGGTTCATCAAAATAAGTTTCAGGTAAATCTATTGCAGCTTCACCTAAAATTTGAGCCAGTCCCGGTGGACTCAGCCTTGCCTGGGCGAACTTCATTGCAGCTGATAGTACAGCCTTGTTTTTGGTAATAAAAGCTCCAATTCGTGCACCGCATGCGCTATATCTTTTACTGATTGTATCCATTAAAACTACATGCTCTTCTAATCCCTGCAAGTGTAAAGCACTTATGTATTCTCCATCATAACAAAATTCACGGTAAGCCTCATCTGAAAACAAATACAGATCATGCTTGAGGCAAATTTCTTTTAGTGCTTCCATTTCTTCACGACTATATAAATAGCCTGTAGGATTGTTTGGATTGCAAATAATAATTGCTTTTGTTTTAGGTGTGATTATTTTTTCAAAATCAGAAATGGGAGGGAGCGCAAAACCGGTTTCTATATAAGAAGTTATAGGTACCACTTTTACACCTGCCTGTACTGCAAATCCATTATAATTTGCATAATATGGTTCAGGAATTATTACTTCATCACCATCATTTAAGCAGGTAAAAAAACCAAACATGATTGCTTCCGATCCACCGGTAGTTATTATTATGTCTTCAATTCCCAAATGAATTCCTGCTTTTTTATAGTATTGAACAAGTTTGCGTCTGTAACTTTCATTACCTGCGCTATGGCTGTATTCTAACACCCTTATATCTGCTTTGCGAACAGCCTCTAGGATGGATGGAGGAGTTTCAACATCGGGTTGGCCTATATTTAAATGAAAAACATGCGTACCGCGTTTCCTAGCAGCTTCAGCAAAAGGAACCAGTTTCCTGATAGGTGAGGGTGGCATGGATTGCCCGCGTTCGGATATCTTAAGCATGATGCAAATTTATTGATTTCAAGACATCGAACTTTTGCTTTTTAGATTTAGCAATTAGAATAAATTCATTCCCGGGCAAAAAAAATCCCCCGTTTCCGGGGGATGATATTTAAAAAATTAAATTATTTAGATTTTTTTACAGCAGGTTTTGCAGTAGTTTTTGCAGGTGCTGTTTTTGATGTTTCTATATTAGAAGATGGTTTTTTGTTTGATTTCAAGTAAGTATCATAAGCCGTAGCATCTAATACTTCACCGGAAATTTTTAAAACTTTTGGTTCGTTTACACCCACGAGTTTAATATTTACATCTTTTTCAAAATGGTTAAGTGCAGCAGCATTATAACCAACTTTCATTTTAACTGTTGTGTTTGGTGCAATTGGTTCTTTAGGAACTTCAGGTGTAGTACATCCGCAACCTGCCCACGCATTTTCTATAATAATTGTTTCGTTTGATTTATTAGTAATTTCAAAAAAGCTGGTAACAGGAACACCTTGTTTGATTTTACCAAAGTCAAGTTTTTCAACATTAACCTTTATTAAATCATCAGCTTTTTTATTCTGTGCCTGTACAGCCAGGGAACCGAATACAACTGTAGCAATAAGCAATAACTTCTTCATAATTTAATTTATTTGTTTTTTTAAAAATTGTACAGAGGCATTTGAAGGTGCTGCACCAACAGGTGTTTTCCAAACATCCCCTTTTATAATGAGTTGTTTTGTATGATTATCGTTGTACTGAACTGTAATATTTTTTTCAAAATATCCTTCTGAAGCAGAATTGTAACCTACTTTGATTTTTGCAGAAGATCCCGGTGCTATAGGTTCCTTTGTCCATTCTGGTGTAGTACAGCCACAGGTAGCTGAAACATTTGAAATAACGATAGGTTCCGTTCCATTGTTAAT
Source organism: Flavisolibacter sp. (assembly GCA_013695175.1). GTDB lineage: Bacteria > Bacteroidota > Bacteroidia > Chitinophagales > Chitinophagaceae > Flavisolibacter. The sequence continues at coordinate 2,709 of JACDAZ010000457.1, forward strand.
AACCTCAAAAAAATGATAAACTGGTTTTCCCTGGGGTATCTTGCCAAAATTGTATTCAGTTTGAATAAATTTTAAATCATGATTAGCATGATTATGCTGGTCCTGGGCTTGTAAACCATATATAGTTATAAAAAGAAATAAACCTAATAATGATAATCTCATAAATGGGAATTGTGCGTCTCAAAAATACATTATAAAATTCTGAAAGGGAAGCGTTATCGACATTTTGTGTTTTTTTAACGTTGAAGACTGTAAAACCTATTTTTGCTGCATGGACAATACTCTTGATACCAGCCAATCTTCTATGGAAAGATTGTCTTTTGAAAAATTCCGGGAGGAGGTTTTACAAGATTACAAATGGATTTGTTTAAGCCGCGAAGTGAGTTTATTAGGTAGAAAAGAAGTTCTTACCGGCAAGGCTAAGTTTGGCATTTTTGGAGATGGAAAAGAAGTAGCCCAGGTGGCTATGGCTAAATTTTTTCAACCCGGTGATTTCAGATCAGGATATTATAGAGATCAAACCTTCATGTTTGCTGCCGGTTTAGCAACAGTAGAACAGTATTTTGCTCAATTATATGCAGACCCTGATGTGACAAATGAGCCATTTAGCGCAGGCCGTCAAATGAATGCTCATTTTGCCACTCCTTTTGTTAATGAAAATGGGGAATGGCTAGATCTTGCCAATACTAAAAATGTATCTTCTGATATTGCCCCAACAGCCGGTCAAATGCCAAGGGCACTTGGATTGGCATATGCGTCCAAATGTTTCAGAAATGTAAAAGAGCTTCAGCATTTAAAAGAGCTTTCTGATAATGGGAATGAAGTATGCTTTTGTACCATAGGCGATGCATCTACTTCGGAAGGTCATTTTTGGGAAACCATTAATGCAGCCGGTGTGATGCAGGTACCTTTAGTAGTTTTTGTATGGGATGATGGATATGGCATCTCGGTTCCTAAAGAATTTCAAACAACAAAAGCTTCTATTTCACAGGCTTTATCGGGTTTTCAAAAAGAAGATGAAACAAACGGCATCAATATATACAAAGTAAAAGGTTGGGATTATGCCGGTTTATGTGAAACTTTTGAAGAAGGTATAAGGCTGGCAAGAGAAACACATGTACCCACAATTTTTCATGTTGAAGAATTAACACAGCCCCAGGGTCATTCAACATCGGGTAGTCATGAGCGCTATAAATCGCAGGAACGGTTAGAGTGGGAGCGGCAATGGGATAGTAAACTAAAAATGAGGGAATGGATCATTGCAAATGCATTAGCAGATGATGAAGAAATATCAGGTATTGAAAGGGAAGCAAAAGAGAATGTTAGAAAAGGTAAGACAGTTGCCTGGGAAACTTATTTAAACCCCATAAAAAAGCAGGTCTCAAAAACAATTGACCTGGTTAATGATGCAGCTTCCAAAGTTCAGGAAGCTTCTTCGGAATTATCAAAATTATCCCGTGAATTAGCAGCTCATCGCGAACCCTTGCGACGGGATGTTTTGCACACTTTACATTCAGCGATTATTGTATTAAATAATCATGATGCTGCTTTTTGGATAAATGATTTTTATAATGATCTTTTGAAAGAAAACAAACAATTATATAATAGTCACTTATATAATGAGGGTCTAAAGAGTGCATTAAAAGTAGATGTAGTAAAAGCGGAGTTTGAACCGGATGTACAATTGTTAAATGGTTTTGAAATTCTGAATAAATACTTTGATCAGCTATTTGCATCAAATCCAAAAGTTGTTGCATTTGGTGAAGACCTTGGTTATATAGGTGATGTAAACCAGGGGTTCACGGGCTTACAGTCAAAATATGGATCGGATAGAATTTTTGATACAGGCATTCGTGAACTATCTATTATGGGGCAGGGCATAGGTTTGTCATTGCGTGGTTTAAGACCTATTGCTGAAATACAATATTTAGATTACCTGTTGTATGGATTACAACCCCTGAGTGATGATGTTGCTACACTACATTATCGAACAAAAGGTCAGCAAAGCTGTCCCATAATAGTTAGAACCAGAGGCCACAGGTTAGAAGGAATATGGCACAGTGGTTCGCCAATGGGAATGGTAATAAATGCCCTTCGTGGTATGTTTGTATGTGTACCCCGAAATATGACACAAGCTGTTGGAATGTATAATACATTACTGAGAGGTAATGATCCGGGTATTGTAGTTGAATGTTTAAATGGATACCGGTTAAAAGAAAAACTTGTATCTAATCTTTTAAATTTTACGGTGCCTTTAGGCGTTCCGGAAATTATCAGAGAAGGGAAAGATGTTACATTGGTAAGTTATGGATCTACACTTAGAGTTGTAGCAGATGCAGCTATTGTACTTGATAAACAAGGCATCAGTTGCGAGATTGTAGATGTACAAACTTTACTTCCTTTCGATCTTGAGCATATAATTGTAGAATCACTTAAAAAAACGAATCGTATTGTTTTTATTGATGAAGATGTGCCTGGTGGCGCTGCTGCCTTTATGTTTAATAAAGTAATGGAAGAACAAA
>JACDAZ010000475.1 GCA_013695175.1 Flavisolibacter sp.
GGTTAGTAGATAAAGCCTGGGATAATTCTGAAAAAATTAATGTGCCAGTTGTACCATACATCATGGAAATGCCAAACAGCAGCAGCGAAGAAGAGAACGCTGATGATATGATCAATTTCATTGCAGCTTCAGATGACCGTCTTTTTGTAAGGTCAAAATTAGCTGCTGCTGCTAAGGGAATAGTTGACAGCTCAAGTCCTAAATAAAACATCAACAAAGTGCCACCCGAGATCATAAAGAACATTCCCAATAATGTTGAGAGCAATAACATATAAAACTCGAGGACATGTTTATGTGTTTTCAACCAGTTATAAGATTGCATGGATATAATGAGCATACCCAGGTTAAGGATATTTTTTTGCAGGATCATCAGGTTGTTGGTCCTGAACATTTCATTGAACAACATTCCTTCTTTATTCCAAAAAAATCCAAAGATCAAATTCAGCAACAACAATAAATTCACCACATTCATGATGCTTACATTGCTTTTGTCTTTACCAAGCTTCATAAACATCAGGATGAAGATGAGTGCAATCAACACCAACTCCTGTTTCAGCAATATAAAAAAATCCTGTATCACAATATTTTATTTTCTTAAATTATCATTCAATTACATTATTGACCCGTTACAAATCCTAAAACCCTGTTCATAATGTGATCTGTACCCGGGTTTATTAATTTAATAATTAAAAAAGGAGCAAGACCAATCAGCACAATGCCCGCTATTAAAATACCTGCTGCCCATCTTTCATTCCACCTGGCATCCGCAATGGCAACAACTACTTGAGCATCTCCAGTTGGTTTTGAGTCAGGAACTTTTAAAGGTCCCATAATAACTTGTCCAGTGGCTCTTAAAATATACACTGCTGTTACAACTATTGAAGCGCAGGCTAGTATAGTAGCCAATCTATACATATTATCTGGTTGCTGCCATGCGCCCATAAACACAGTCATCTCCGCCACAAAACCGCTAAAGCCGGGTAAACCCAATGAACAAAGACCTGCAATTACAAACACGGTAGAAATGAAAGGAGTAATTTTTAATAAGCCTCCCAACTGTGCTACAAGTCGTGTATGCGTTCTGCTATAGATCATTCCAATAGCAGCAAAGAAAAGTGCGGTCATTAAACCATGAGATACCATTTGAATGACGGCGCCGTTTATTGCTGTTTTTGTAAGCATCCCAATTCCCAGCAACACAAAGCCGCAGTGACTGACAGAAGAATAAGCATTAATGTATTTCAGGTCCTTCTGCATCATTGTAGCAAAAGCACCATAAATAATTGCAATTGTCGCAAGTAAAATAATGATCCCTGAATAGGACTGGGCTGCATCGGGCATTAGGAAGGTAGCGACACGTAAACATCCGTATCCACCTAATTTCATAGATATACCTGCAAGAAACATGGAAGCTGCTGTTGGTGCAGAGGAGTGGCCATCAGGCACCCAGGTATGAAATGGAAATAAAGCAGTAAATATTCCAAATCCAATAAAAGCAAATGGAAAAAATAATTGTTGTACCTCCAATGGAATACTCAATGTGGCAATTTGCAAAATATCAAAAGTGCCTGTGTTGAAATATAAACCTGCCAGGCCAACAAATACAAGAGCCGACCCACCCATAAGCATTAAAGCTAGTTTCATAGCACTGTATTCTTTCTTACCACTTCCCCAAATACCAATCAATAAAAATTTAGGAATCACGGCTACCTCAAGAAAGAAAAACATTGTGAACAGATCCAGCGATAAAAAAAATCCATAAGCCCCTATACTTAAAAATATCAGTAAAAAGAAGAATTCTTTTGACAGCTTATCTGTGGTCCATGATACCAATACACCTGCTAAAACAACAAACGCAGTTAATAATATCATAGCAATTGAAATTCCATCAACCCCTATATGATAATTGATGTTCAATGGGCGAAACCATGTATAGTTGTATTCAAACAACATGAGGGATGAATCTCCTGCAGCTTTTTCCTTCCAGTAAGCTGCTAATAAATAAACAGCAAAACCAAGTTGTGCAACAGAACCGGTTAATGCAATATTCCTTACCTGGTTTATACCCCTGCAAAGCAATATGGCAAAGGCTGTAAGCAGTGGAATTATAAGAAGCAATGAAAGGAACATATAATTAGTTAGTTTATTATTCTTTAATTCCAGTAATAAATAAATAAGGCCGCTAATGCAATCACACCTCCAAAAAAGTATATAGCATAGCTCTGTACTTTACCTGATTGTACACTTTTGATCATATGTGATGTAGTTGCAGTAACATTTGCTGTCCCATTTACAAATCCGTCCACAATATGTTTATCAAACCAGGCAGCAGGCCTGCCAACAAGGTTGAATAAAACTTTTTTGGTTATGAAAAGGTATAATTCATCTATATAAAATTTTCTTACAGCAGCATTATACAATCCTCCAAATGCTGAAGCCATTTTTGCAGGTTTATTATTTTCTTTTTTATAAAGGTTAGCAGCAATCAATATTGCCAATAAAGCCAAACCAACCGGAGCTATGGAAAACATTAGATTAAAATGGGCAGCTAAAGGGCTTCCGTCTGAACTAACAAATTGTCCAAAAGGAACAAATCCTGTAACCACTGCTAACACAGCCAGAATAACTAATGGCAAATTCATAGAAAAACTTCCTTCACCATGATGATCACCATGTGGAAGAGCCGCTTGCTTATTCCAAAAAATAGAAAAATACAATCTGAACATATAAAAAGCAGTGAGTGCTGCAGTAAACAATGCAATTATATATACAAACATATTTGAGTTGTAAGCAGCTAACAATATTTCTTCTTTACTAAAAAACCCAGAGAAAGGAGGAATACCGGCTATTGCAAGGCATCCAATCAAAAATGCAATATGCGTTAGTGGCATCAGCTTTCTTAATCCACCCATGTCACGCATATCATTGCTATGTATAAAATGTATAATGGCACCGGCACAAAGAAAAAGCAGTGATTTAAAAAAAGCATGAGTAAACAAATGGAACATAGATGCTGTATAACCCAGTCCTGCTTCATTACCATAGCCAGATACACCTAATGCAAACATCATGTATCCAATTTGCGACATGGTTGAATAAGCCAAAACTCTTTTAATATCTGTTTGTGTGCAGGCGATCATAGCTGCCACCAACGCTGAGAAAGCGCCTACGTATGCAACAATATGCAAAGAAACGGGTGAAGAGATGGCATACACAGGAAA
>JACDAZ010000487.1 GCA_013695175.1 Flavisolibacter sp.
GATTGGCGTATTAAGAGAACTTTTAACGCTACCTTTTCTTGCACTTTTAATTATTTTATTGGTGATATCAATAGTATCGTTGATAAAAGAGAGATTTAAAATTAATTCTTACCCGTTTTTTTCTTTAATTATTTTAATACTAACAACAGCTTTATTAATATTAAAAAGCTGATTACTGATAAACGAATTGAATATTTAACCAAACCAATAGATTATGGCATTCAAAAATTTTAAAGCTATAATCCTGTTACCCTTATTTTTTCTTCATTGCGCTCTGCATAATAAAACAAGTTACCAGTTAGGTGAAGTAAATTTTACTGCTACAGGTAAAAAAGAAGCACTTTTAAAATTAGGGCAAACTTACTTCCCTTTCCTTAACTTGTTGGTGAATTGGAATTTCATTCATTTAGGATGAAAGAATTAAATACACTAATCAACCACTGCACTATGAATAAAAAATATTTTTTTCTACTTTTAATTTTATCCTTTACCACAACTACATTTTGCCAAACAGCATTATCTAAGGACAAACAACAATTACTTAAGATTGTTGATCACCATGAAAAGGAATTAATTCTACTAAGCGATCAAATCTGGGCTTTTGCAGAAACAGCATTAACAGAAACAAAATCTTCAAAAGTACTGGCTGATTATGCTGAAAAAAATGGCTTTAAAGTTGAACGGGGCGTTGCCGGTATGCCAACAGCTTTTATTGCCTCCTATGGTTCAGGAAAACCCATTATTGGAATTCTGGGTGAATTTGATGCCTTACCTGGCTTATCTCAAAAAGCAGAACCTACTAAATCGCCATTACATGAAGGCGCTGCCGGACACGGTTGCGGTCACAACCTTTTTGGAGCAGGAAGCCTGGGTGCAGCCATTGCCATAAAAGAACTAATACAGCAGGGAAAGCTAAAAGGAACTATACGCTTTTACGGAACTCCTGCAGAAGAAACAATTGGTGGCAAATTATATATGGCACGCGAAGGTTTGTTTGATGACCTGGATGTAAGTTTTGACTGGCACCCTGGTGATGAAATTTCCGCAGGCACACAAAGTACACAGGCGCTGATAGATTTTCGGGTGCAATTTAAAGGTAAGGCTGCTCATGCTGCTTTTGATCCATGGAATGGTTATAGCGCTGTTGATGGCCTGGAGTTTTTCACAACGGGTTTAAATTATTTAAGGGAACATGTAAAGCCAAGTGTTCGTATGCATTATTTGATAGAAAAAGCTGGTGACGTGGTAAATGTAGTACCTGAGAATGCAGTTATATGGGTTCGTTTAAGAGACAGTAAAAGAGAAGGAATGTTTGCTGTATATGAAAGAGCTAAAAAAATTGCTGAAGGTGCAGCTATGATGGCAGGCGTTGACCATTCTTTAGAATTAATATCCGGCATGCATGAAATGCTGGTAAACAGAACTGGTGCCTCTGCTTTATATAAAAATCTGGAGTTGCTGGGACCTATTGCTTATACAAAAGATGAAATTGATTTTGCCAAAGCAATACAACGTGCCACTGCAAAAGATACCTTAGGTATAAAAAACAAAGTGCAACCACTTAAACCAACATTACCCGATCCTCCCGGAGGGTCTACAGATGTAGGAGATGTAAGTTGGATTGCACCAGAGATAACTTTAAGTGTAACTACTGCTCCTGAAGGTACTCCATGGCATTCCTGGGCGGTTGTTGCATGTGGCGGGATGTCTATCGGGCATAAAAGCATAAGCTACTCTGCTAAAGCATTGGCATTAACCATGTATGATGTTTATACCAATGAAAAGCTAAGACAGGAGATAAGAGATGAATTTTTAAACAACAGAGGAAACTATCAATATAAGGCAATTCTTCCAGATGGACCTCCTCCTGTACTGCCATACAAAACCTATTAGTTGGCAGGAAAACTTTAAATTTAAAAACTAAATTTTCAGGTTATGGCATTCAAAAATTTTAAAGCTATAATACTGTTACCCTTATTTTTTCTTCATTGCGCTCCGCATAATAAAACAAGTTACCAGTTAGGTGAAGTAAATTTTACAGCTACAGGTAAAAAAGAAGCACTTCCTTTTTTTGAAAAAGGTTTTTTGCTTTTACACAGTTTTGAGTACATAGATGCAGCTGAAGAATTCAGGAAAGCAAGAACCATAGATCCTGATTTTGCTATGGCTTACTGGGGAGAAGCCATGACCTATAATCATCCTTTGTGGCGATATCAAAACCTGGATAAGGCAAAAGAAGTGTTGCAACTACTTGCACCAACTCCGGAAGGCCGCATGGCAAAAGCAAAAACAGAATTAGAAAAAGATTTTATTAAAAGTGCGGATGTACTTTATGGCGAAGGATCAAAAGCTGAGAGAGATGTAAAATTTGCATCTTTTATGGAACAGCTATATAAAAAATATAAAGGAGATACAGAAGTTGCTTCTTTTTACAGCCTGGCATTAATTGGATCTGTGCCCATAGGAAGAGATGCAGTGGTATATGAAAAAGCTGCACAAATTGCTAAAGAGGTTTTACAAAAAAATCCCAGGCATCCGGGGGCGTTACACTATCTGATACATGCGTATGATGATCCTGACAATGCATTAAAAGCATTGCAAACAGCAGATGCCTATTCTGTAACCGCACCGGATGCAGGACATGCCCTGCACATGCCTACTCATATTTATTTAGCCTTGGGCATGTGGGATAAAGTGGTTTCTTCTAACGAGGTATCATGGGCTGCAGGCGAAAAAAGAAAAGAAAGAAAAAAGCTCACCAACGATGCTTTAAATTATCATGCTTTTCACTGGTTACTGTATGGATACCTGCAACAGGGAGAAAATGAAAAAGCAAGTAAGGTTTTGCACGATATGAAAAACTATGCAGATGAATTGGGATCACGAAGAGCAAGAAGCCATATGATCTACATAAAAACAACTTACCTGGTAGAGACAAATAATTGGGAACCCGGTACGGTTTCTATAGAGGTGCCGCAAAAGGACTTAAATATTGTTACCAGAGCAATGAATTATTTTGTTAATGGATGGAATGCTTATCACAATAAAGATGAAAACACTCTGGCAGGTATTATACAAAAGTTAAGTGGAGAAAGATTAATTGATATGGAACGTGTTGATCCGTCCGGGGCTGCTATGTGTGGTGGAGTTGATTCTGAATTACCAAACTTACTGGACCTGCAATATGCCGAAGTAATGGAGATGGAATTAAAAGCATTACAGGCTTGGTTAAAAAAAGATGCTGTAAATACTGAGAATTGGTTTAAAAAAGCCACGCAACTTGAAAATAATATAAGCTACTCGTATGGACCCCCTGCTATTGTAAAACCATCCAATGAACTTTATGGAGAGTGGCTATTGGAAATGGACAGGCCAAAGGAAAGCTTACATCAATTTGAAATAGCACTGAAAACAGCACCAAAAAGAAAATTAAGTGAAGAGGGGAAAGAAAAGGCTGTAAAGAAAATGGGATCTTAAACAATACATGTTTAAAAAACTACCTGGTGTTTACAAAAAGGATAAGTAAACAATTTGTTTTAAACTAATAACCCTACATTTAGTACCAGTTCTAGTCCCCTCTGAAGATATTCTTGTTTGTAACTAAAACTAACACAATGTCTTCTTTACTGCAACCGGTTCATCGGAACGAACGTGTTTATTTATTAGATATACTACGCGGTTTTGCCATACTGGGCATTTTTATAATGAACCTATGGGCTTTTACCTTTTATTTTGGTTATACCGAGGCAGAGAAATCTGCAGTTGTATTGGCTCAATATGATGGAATAACAATTTTCTTTCAACATATGTTCCTGGAAGGAAAGTTTTATTCACTTTTCAGTATGTTGTTTGGGATTGGCTTTGCTATTTATTTAGCAAAAGCTGAAGAAAATAAAAAAGTTTTATCGCTTTTTAAAAGAAGACTTTTAATTCTTTTATGTATAGGTTTTATACACCTGTTACTTTGGGTTGGAGATATTGTAGCTTTTTATGCATTGCTGGGATTTCTGCTCATTGCTTTTAGAAATTTCAGCAATAAAAATCTTTTAATACTGGCCGCTGTATGCATCTTTCTTCCCATTCCCTTATATGCACTAAAAATGTGGAACCCTGCCATTTTTAACCCGGGTCAATTCCTTATAACTTATAATCTGCAACTAGATGCTCAACTTGGCATCAATAGTG
>JACDAZ010000282.1 GCA_013695175.1 Flavisolibacter sp.
AAACACGGAAATTATCATATCGGGAAAGTGAACTCCTGCGAATACTTTCAAGAACCAAAGAAGATATCGTAGAACGAAAAGTTATTTTGCAATTATTGTGGGGCAGCGATTCTTTTTTCAATAGCCGCAATTTGGATGTTTATATAACCAAGCTTCGAAATTACCTCAAGCACGATCCTTCTCTGGAAATTATTACTGTTAAGGGTGTTGGATACAGGTTTGTTATGAACTAATTTGAACACCCAAATCATTACTGACATCAATAAGAAAAAAGTAAGTTCTGATTCGTAAAAACTGCACCCTCAACCTTTGCGTTAAATCCTAATAAAAAACTCATAGAACCTAAAAACCAGAAGAAGGTATTAGAGGATGAAGCTGAAGAAGAAAAAAAATTAAATATTTTAATGGCTTTACAGTTAAAGCAGGTGAACATTAGGTTTATTCAGAATTATTATTCAGAGGTTATAATGCAAGTATAATGAGTGTCGATGTAGTCATGGACATTATAGCTATTAAGAACAATAATTTGTTTTCAATTCAGGTTAAAACAGCTACTGCAAATGAATTTGATACATACAACTTTGATGTTCGAAAAGTTTCATTTGAATGAAGTTATGCTGGTAACACTTTCTATGTTTTTATTTTAAGAGCCAAGAATAAAACTGATTATTTGATAGGATCATTAAATGAGATGGAAAAGAAATTATTAATATTAGATTAAAAAAAATGTTAAGAAATTTTAAAAATATATGTATAATTTTAAAATTAAATAAAACCAAAATAATTATGAGTATATTAATTACAAAATACAACCGGATATTTTCAATTTTTATTTGCATAATCTTTTTATTTTCTAATTACAGTTGTAAAAAAGAAGTAATAAAGGAGAATCAGGAAACCCCAGAAAATAATATATTATTAATAAATAAAACTGTTGCTTGGCTGGATAAAAAAATTACATCTCTTTCAGAACATCAAGCTGCAAGAATTAGATCACTGAAAGTAAGTCTTAATTTTAATGCTCTGCATTTGGAAAGCTATAATGTATAAGCAAGTTTTATTGTTATTCCTATAATGAATACTTTTAAATCCACAAACAATTCTTTAACTAAAACTTCAAATTATCTTATACTAGTAATAAGTAATTCAGGTGAAATTATCAAAGGAAACATTCTACAGTTTATTCCTCCTTCAGGTGAAGAATTGCATGTTCCAAAACATACGTTTTCAAAAATTTATAATTATCAATCACTACAATGTAATGGAATATTTAATATCCTAACAATTGATGATAGGTTCTCTTATAAACTTCATTTTGAACAAGGTACTTTAAAATCAGTGAGTGTTCCAAAGAAGGCTGCAATAAATGTAAGAGTTATGGGTTGTATAGATTGGTATTTGGTCACAACCTATTATTTTGATGATGGCACATCTTATACAACTGAAAGTTTTGTGCGTCGTTCTTGTGATAATGGACCTGGAGAATGGCAAAATATGCAGCCTGATGATTCGGGAGGCGGGAGTCCAGATCAAATTGTTTATGAATATGAAGTTGTTAAAGATGTAATTTGGAATGTAGGCACTTCACCAACTGGTATAGGTGAAATAAAATCAACTGAAAGAGCAAAAGGAAAAAGATATACAACAATGCCTGGAGGATATTTCACAAAGTTTGATCATAGTTACACTATTTGCAACTTCTGCTCAAGCTATAATAATAATGTCTTTACAGAACAAGAAGCTTTCGCAACCTATCAGACTTCCATTGCAACCAGCAGTGTTAAAGGAGTACTTTATTATGATGGAAATAGTTATGCTATTTCAAATGCGGAAACCTGGAGCTTTTCACAAATATTTCCTTAATGGGAAATTTTAAAACCATCATGAGGTTAACGTTTTTAATAATTTATTTCACCCTATTAGCTTCCTGCATAGCAGGGTTTAATGGAATTAAAAAGGAATGCAGTAAAGGTAGAATACTATTAAAAACAAACTTTTATGATCCGCAAGGAAATGTTGTAGTGTCAGATACAATTAAACTTTGGTATTATGATAGTGCTGTTATACAGGACCTACACATTATTAACAGAAAAACCGATACTGCAAAAAGAACCA
>JACDAZ010000505.1 GCA_013695175.1 Flavisolibacter sp.
CTACTGTACAAATATTATTGTTGAACAACCGGGAATTGAGTTTTGCGACTAGCATGGTAAGTTCAGCGACATACAATCATTCTTTGCAGATAAAGACTAGCACCTTTAATTTTATTTACGTCCACAGATAATCAACATAGATATACATATCTATATTTAAGATTCGTAATAGCAAATATGCGGGGTAGTGATTATTCAAGACTGATTTCTTCAGCAAACAAAATCTAATTTCTACTATAAAGTGATTAACCAATCATCTTTTTAGAGATCATTCACCCTAAAAGGATTTCTTTTAGTTGCAGATTATCGTTAAATTTACTATTTGTCTCTTTCCTTAGCCTTTCTCTATTCTGCCCCTTTAATAGAAAACATTATACTCCTGCCCGTCTTAAGAGTAATTAAATACTAATTAGCTGCTATGAGCCATAACATAAAAAAGTTGCAAGTAAGCCTAGCAATGTGTCTGTTACCTTTTTATTTCATTCTTTTTTCATTTTTAGCCAGTGCTCAGGATGCTTCTGAGAAAGGACTTCCTTTCATCACCAATTATTTACCTAAAAATTATAAAGCTCTGCCCCAGACATGGTGTGTAATGGAAGACAACCAGGGCATCATGTATTTTGGAATTCAAAATGGCATACTTGAATATGATGGTGTTAAATGGCGTAAAATAAAATTTGAAAAAATTCCACCCGTAGTAAGGGCCATGGCTAAAGATAAAAACGGAACCATTTATTATGGGGCGATAGGTGATTTTGGATATTTAGTACATGATAGTTTAGGACAAACAGTTGCAAAATCTTTGGTTGATTTTGTACCAAAGCAATTCAGAAATTTTTATGATGTATGGACAATACATGTAGCTTCTGAAGGTATATATTTTCAATCCCGGGAATATATTTTCCGATTGAATGAAAAAAATCAAATTCAAACCTGGAAGCCCAAATCAAAATTCATGTATTCTTTTTACCTCGATGATAACTATTATGTTCATGAACAGGGATTAGGACTTTATAAGATTGTACATGATTCACTTCAGTTTATTCCGGGTAGTGAATTTTTAGGGAAGGAACGTATGCAGGTAATGCTTCCATATAAACTGCCCGGATCTCCTGTTAGTGAAAAAAAATATTTAGTAGGCTTGTTTTACAGTGGGCTTTATGTATTTGATGGTAAAAATTTTGAACCATTTAGTTCCGAAGCAACACCTATTTTAACCTCCGGAACATTATATAAAGGGGTTCAAACAAATGATGGTTATTATGCTCTTTCAACAACCGGAAAAGGACTTGTAATTATTGATGCAAACGGAAAACTTATTAAACAAATAAACCGTGATGTTGGATTGCAGGATGAATCTGTATATGCGGTGTATGCTGATACAAAAGGTATGCTATGGCTTGCACTTGATAATGGAATTTCAAGAGTTGAAACAGCCACTCCATTAACACAATTTACCAACCAGGCAGGTATCAATACAGCAACGCTGTCTATAGAAAGATTCGAGGGCGATCTGTATTTGGGAACAACAAATGGGTTAATGGTGTTTGATAAAAACAAATCAAGGTTTAATCCAATTCCTCAAATACCCCCAAATCAAACATTCTCACTTCTTAAAGATGGTAACAGTCTTTTAATTGCTAATGATGGATTGTTTGCAGTGGAAAATAAAAAAGTAAAACTGATACAGGAATCCATAGGTGGAAACTTGCAAATAACAGGTTTATTATTATCTAAAAAATATCCCATTTTATATGCCGGCAGTCCATTTGGAGTGGAGATATTTGGTAAAACGCCAGCCGGTTGGAAATCTTATGGTTTGGTTCCCAATCTTGAAGATCAAATATGGACTTTTTCAGAAAATACTGACGGCTCCTTGTGGGTAGGTACACAAAACAATGTTTTTTATAAGCTCTCCACAAAATACAATTCAAGTAATGAACCTTTAATGAATGAATTTAAGAATGAAAAATTTGGTGAAGAGAATGGCTTGAAAGATATATTGGGAAGTGTTTTTAAAATTAAGGGTGAAACCTATTTTCCTGCAGATTCAAGTATTTATAAATACGATCAGGCTGCAAAGAAATTTGTAAAAGAAAATGCCTTTGGAACATTCCCTAATGGTGGTGGAAAAGAAGAGTTTTTTATTACGGAAGATAAAAGCGGCAGGGTATGGATTCGTTTTGGTAAAGAAACTGTTTTAGCAATACCACAGCCAAATGGAAAATACAGAATTGACAAAACTTCATTGCTTCCCATAGGTGACAGGTCTGTTTCTGCCATCTATCCGGAAGATAATGGTATTGTTTGGATTTGTACCACGGATGGTTTAGTAAGGTTTGATGAAAAGGTAGAAAAAAATTATGATGCACCTTTCAACACCATATTAAGACATATTACTGCCGGATCAACTGTAATTAATCCGCATACTTACGATAGTATTTATAAAGCACCATCTATTACTTATAATAATAGCAGTTTAAGATTTGAATATGCAGCTCCGTTTTTTGAACAGGAAGATAAAACGCAGTATCAAAC
>JACDAZ010000283.1 GCA_013695175.1 Flavisolibacter sp.
AATCAACTTTCTCTTTTAGGAGGTGAAAGCTTAATGCGTGGTTATTATACAGGCAGGTTTAGAGACAGAAACCAGCTTGCTTCACAGGTTGAATACCGGTTCCTTCCTCTCCCATTTAATTTTACCAAACGATGGGGAGCTGCTGTATTTGGAGGAACAGGCACTGTATTTAACAACTTTAAATCTTTATCAACAAAAGATTTTGTTTTTTCAGGTGGTGCCGGTGTACGGTTTTTAATGTTCCCAAAAAAAGATATTTTCTCCAGGTTTGATGTTGCTTTTACTAAGGAAGGAAGTGGTATTTATATTTTTATTGGAGAGGCTTTTTAAACAACCCACAAGCTTGTTATAAAATAACAGGAAGGTAAATTTCAAAAGTAGTTCCTTTATTCACCTCGCTTACTGCTTTTATAAAGCCATTGTGATTATCAACAATTTTTTTACAGATAGTGAGCCCGATCCCTGTTCCAGGTTTACCTGACTTGGCATGCAATCTCTGAAACAACTGAAAAGCTTTTTCAGCATAAGCTTGCTCAAAACCAATTCCATTGTCCCGATATATTAATCTATAATATTGATTACTGCTTTTAGGAAACTTTTCAACAATATCTTTCTTATTCATCAGGCTGCTTTCAATAACAATATCCGGAGCCAGTTTATGCTGCTTATATTTAATTGAATTAGATAAGAGGTTTTCAAATAATTGTTTAATCTGAAAAGGCATTCCATTAATTACAGGTAAATTCTTCTTTTTTATGTTAGTATTGGTTTCTTCTATTTCCTCATGAAGATTGAACATTACATCATCAACCACTTTATTAAGATCTACTTTTTCGAAATTTTTATCCGCCATATTTATATGAGAGTAAAGCAATAGGTCATTTAACAGATTCTTCATCCTGTAAGCTGAATGTGTAATTCGTTTAAAATGACTTTGCGATTTTTCTGAAAGACTAACAAGTTCATCACTTTCAATTAATGCAGTATAAGTTAGAATTTTTCTAATTGGTTCTTTTAAATCGTGGCTGGCTATATAGGTAAAAGAGTCCAATTCTTTATTATATAATTGCAATTCATGATTTTTCTTTTTCAACCTAAAGTTTAGCTTCTTAAGCTGAAACAAAAGCCTCTTTGATTTATTTAATTGCTCAATTATTTTAAAATAAGAGAATATTAAAATCCCGATAGTAGTCATCATTAGCAATACACCGAATAAAGGCGTCAAAAAATTATATCTTTTATTAAGCTGCTCTCTTTTATAAACAATGGCTTCTTCTCTTCCTTCTATTTTGTCCATATAAAAATGAATGCTGTCCATAGCCGTGGCGCGCCGCATCAGATACATTTTTTTTGCCTGTGGAGAATTTTCAGGGTTGTCAAACTCGTTTATTACATGGTTAAATGTTTTAAACCTTACTTCAATAAAAGTCTGTAAGGCATTTAAGTCCCTTTGTTGTTCAACATCTCCTTCTGTTAAATTACGAAGCTGCGAAAGAAGGGATTGCGATCTTTCATAAGCACCATAATATGGTTGCAGAAAAAGTGAATCATTTGTAAGCAAAAAGCCTCTTTGGGCATTTTCAGCATCTTTTAAAGTTGAAAGCGTGCCTTCTAATTTTAATTTAACCAGGTTGGTGACATTCAGTTGCTCCTGGGAATGTAAAAGATTTTTTATTTGCTGGTAAAGAATGTATGAGATGGATAATAAGATAACCGCAGATGTAGCAAAAATAATTTTAGCAGCCGTGTTCGATAAACGCATGAATTGGTTTTATGGATGATGGATGCAGTGTAAACTGGTATTTGCACGATAAACAATGCAAAATTCTCCTTCTTCTCCACATAAGTCTTCCTTACAATGATATGGATAATTAGCAAAGATTATTCCTAAAAAAAAATAAATGCTAGTATCACTTTTAATTTCTACATCATCCCGGCAGATCTTTTAATGTTGTATAATAATTAAAGCCTTCAATCTCTCTTCCTCATTGTGTGGAATGATATCTTTACCAAATGTATTTTTCATCAGAAAAATCATAATACTTACTTTATATTCGACACTACCCAATTTACCGCTAGAGTGGAATAAAAGATGAAAGTCAGGGAAATATCAGAAAAGATTCCAGCATAATCTTAGCAACCATTATTTCAGTTTCACAAACCCTCCGTCAACCAAATAATCACACCCGGTGATGAAGGAGGCTTCATCTGAACATAGATATAAAGCAAGAGAGGCTATTTCCTCAGGCTTTCCCATTCGTCCAACCGGCTGTATTCTGGATAATTCTTCAAACATTTCTGCTTCCCTTCCCGGATAATTTTTACTTAAATAATCATCTACAAATGGTGTATGTACACGTGCAGGAGAAATAGAGTTACAACGGATATTTTCATTTACATAATCTTTTGCAACACTCATCGTCATTGCCGCTACAGCCCCTTTTGTCGCGCTGTAAGCAAACCTGTCTGCCAGGGCAACCACAGCTGCAACAGATGACATATTTAGAATAACACCGCCACCTCTTTTTAGCATTTGTGGAATGGATGCATACAAACAATTGTAAACACCTTTTACATTCACCTGCATCAGCCTTTCAAAATCTTCTTCTTTTGTTGTGTGGGCTTTACCTATATGTGCGATACCTGCATTGTTGA
>JACDAZ010000537.1 GCA_013695175.1 Flavisolibacter sp.
TTCTTATTGTTTATTACTTTAATTTCTTAGAAGTTTTTCGTATCAAACCTTTAACAAGCTTCAGCTTCTATTGGCATAGTTTAAGCATTATTTGAGACATCAAATTTTAAATAAACAACTATGAAAAAATTTTTACTCTTTTTATCATTCGCAGCTTTTTTGGTGGCATGTAATTCAAAACCTGCAAAAGTTACCGCACTTCAACCACAGGTACAACAGGCAGTTGATACTTCGGGCTTAGCTGCTTTTAAAAACTTTCAAATGGAGCAGGCAATAGCTGCAGCATATGCTAATGAATTGCCGGCGCAGGAAGAAGCACCAAAAGTTCAAAAAGCACCAGCGGCAAAAGCTGTTAAGCAAGCAGCTCCTGTTCGTACGGTTGCCAAAAGAACTACCACTTCTTCAGCACAGACAAGTTCTAATACATCGTCTTCCGGGAACTCAAATACTGCCTCAACCGGTTCATATCCGGATGCCAGCACAGGTGATGCCGGAACCGGAACTGAATCTACAGGTGAAACTGCTTCCACTTCAGAAAAAAAGACTAGCAATGCAGTTAAGGGTGCTGTAATAGGTGGTGTAGTTGGTGCCGGTACCGGTGCTGTTATTAATAAAAAGAATCGCGTGATTGGTGCCGTAATAGGCGGTGTAATTGGTGCCGGTGGTGGTTATGTGATTGGTAAAAAAACTGAAAAGAAGAATTAAAACACTATTGTATCAACAACAACAAAAGAGGTCTTTTTAGACCTTTTTTTATAGCAGTAATGTATCAATTGACTTAATTAAGTTTTTCTGCTTTAGCAAATTCTTTCCTTATCTGCATAAAGAATGTCTTAATACCCAAATAAGAAGCTATGTTTTTAAGAGGTGCCATATTTATGATTTCTGGGTTTGAGACAACAGATTTTTAATTCTTTCTTTTGATTGTGAATAATAAATTCATCAACGAATGATATCTGTATCAACAGGTAAATACCCTAAATGCCTGCTTAGTGAAAGTATTTGTCCCTTATGATGAAATTCATGTGTAATAACGTGGGTAAATAGTTCAAAAGGTGTTTTTAAAATTGTCTTTTCGTTGATAAGTATTTTTAATTCTTTAAAACTATCATTCTGAAAGGCACCTATAAAATCATCAACTAATTTATCAACAGAAGTAAAATATTCTTTTACTTCTGCAAGAGATGGGTAAGATTTATATTCTTTAAATGAAATATTTTGTTGCAATGCCTGTTTGCCTATCCAGAACATATAGGTATCTGCAATGTGTACTAATAAATTCCTGATACTTCCCCTGCCAAAGCTGCTGTTTTCAAGAATAAAATCTGGTTGTTTAATTGAACTGCAGTACTGCAATAAAACTTCCCTTGAAGATTTTATAAGGTCATATTGCATTTTAAGATACATATTGATTAAGTTTTGTACGCTATGAAACATGTAAGATTTATATGATTACATCAAACTTTACATTACGAGATATCTGATTATTTTCAAATTTTAATTTTAATTGGAGGTGAGGTATGAGGTGATCCTGGCAATGGCCGACGTAATATCATTTCCTAATTCTCCTAAGTTGGATAGTATCACCACTGCAAAATTTTTATCAGGTAATATAAGAATGGCGGTGGTAGATCCTTGTTGTACACCACCATGCCATACAGCATTTGGAAGGTGTGGTAAACCTTCAAAAGGAGGAATTCCTAAAATCCATCCAAGACCATAATGAGTAGGTGTTCCTTTAGAAGTTTTTACTTCTGTTGTCATTAACTGCCAAGTCTTAAGGTTTATAAGCTTTCCATTTTGCAGTGCTATTAAAAATTTACTCATATCACCAACAGTAGAAAGCAAACCGCCACCCGGAATTTTATAGCTGGTATTTACAAACGCAGAATTTCTTACTATACCACGCATTATGGTATCATAGTTTGAAGATCTGCCAGGAATTAATTGTAAAGGATCATCCTGGTATGTTTGGGTCATTCCTGCGGGAAGAAAAATATTTTGTTTTAGATAATCCATGAAGCTTAGCCCGGATATAGATTCTATAATTACTCCAAGAACTGTGTAACCATAGGTGCTATAAGTTTGTTCATCTCCGGGTTTATGTAAAAGTGTATCAGCTTTAAATATATCAAGTGCTTCTGTAAGGCTTTTATATCGCTTGTTCAATGAAAATTCATCTCCCTTGTAATGCCTGATGCCGCTTAAATGAGAAAGCAATTGTCTTGTAGTAACAGGAAATCTTTTTAATGGAAAAGAAGGTACATATTTTTGTATAGGAGAATCTAATGCAAGTTTTCCTTTTTCAACCAGCTGCATAACAGCAACAGCTGTAATAGGTTTTGATACAGATGCCAGTCTGAAAACAGTAGATGGAGTAACCGGTACAAAATGTTCCAGGTTTGCCATACCATAGCCTTTTTCTATTACAATATGTTGGCTTTTTACAACTGCTACAGATACTCCTGGAACTTTATTCCTGGTCATATAATCTGTAACAATAGAATCAATAAATGCAGTTTCTTTTTTACCAGGTAGTTGTGGTTGGCCGTAGGTTTTTAAAGAAAAAAAGAAGCTGGCAAAAATATAAAATAATAGCCCTGTGTTTATAAAGAGCTTCTTATCTGCAGATGTATGGTTCATATGTTATATTATAATGTAAACATTAAATTTTTATGCCATTACCTGAATAAAATTTAAGATCATCAATTGAGACTTTATAAAGATTGTGTACCTACAGACCATATGTTACCTGCAAAATCATAAAAAGATCCTCTAATATCAGGATCACCTTCTTTTTTAGTAGGTTGTTCTATTGGTGTGCATCCTAATTCAATGGCTCTTTTATAGACTTGTTCTGCATCAGGAACGTAAACATGCATGACCGTTACATTAGCAGGATATGTATCTGAAGCATCACCAAGCATAATTATTGAGTCATCAATTTGTTTCTGCATGCATTATTTTTCCATCCTGAGTATTAAACCTCCGTAATTCTTTTGCATTAAATAATTTCTCAAGAAAATCAATCATTCTTTGAGCGCCTTCAATAATAAAATAAGGAGAAACTGAATTATAACCATCGGGTTTAAAAGATTTATTCATTATAATAATTTTAAAGCCATTAACTATGTATTGATTAATAAGAACCAGCTTTTTATTTGATATCTAGTCTTTTTATTAATCTGGCAGTACTATCCCATAATGTAATTGTTTTAAACCTGCTTGCGGTAACAATATTATTCCCATTTGCAGACCAACTAATACCCCATAAATTATTAATGCTGTCAGCAGGACTTTCGTATTGCAATATCCCTTCTTTGTTCCAAACCCTAAGTACATCACTGGCAGTAGCCAGTAGACTACCATGTTTATTCCAATCCAGGTTTCTATATTCTGCCTTGCTTCCAGTTATAGATTTTATATATTTTCCATCTTCTGACCAAAAATGAAGCAGGCTTGGAACATTCTTTCCTTCCTCATTATACCCATAGTCACCTATTACAAAATACTTACCTGATGGATGCCATTTTGTGCAAAGGATAAGTGCATTTTTATTTTGATGAGGCATTTCTTTTAAAAAATTACCTAACGTATCAATTAAATTAATTTGAAAATTAGTTGCAATAAAAACGTTTTTATTCGGATGCCAGTCAATAGATAAATAGGCTTTCCCGGGAATATCTGCACTAAATTTTGGAGGAATCACTCTGATAAGTTCTCCATGTTTGTTCCAGATATTTATTTCACCTTCAAGATCGGCTCCTGCTAATAGATCCCCTGAAGGGTTCCAGCTAATTGCTCTTGATCCGCCTTGACCATCTAATTTTTTTATGTTACCTGTTTCAATATCCAGTAACTGAACATATTTATCCAGTGTAGCAATGGAAAGTATTTTATTATCTGAATGCCATTTTACAACATGTATCCAGCTATTGACAGGGAAAGATTTATATAACTTCAAATTTTTAGCTTGATATATTCTAACTATACTATCTACTCCACCAGCTGCTATATAGTTGTTATCTGTACTCCAGTCAGCAGACCAAAATTGACGATTAGAAATTGTATTATAATCCAGGATGTTTTTTGGTGTATTACAAGAAAAAATTGAGATGGATGAAATTATAACTATGGATATTATTTTCATTAGCCAGAAATATTTTTAATAATTACTTTTGATCAATTTAAATTTTCTCGAAAAGTAAATCATGGATTCTGCTTCCTTCTTTCACTATTATCTCAACTACCTCATTTATATCTTTTTCAGTAGTTCTGAAATTAACGATACAGGCACGTAAGCAATATTTTTCCCTTACAACAGCATTAGATAAAAATACTTCTCCACCTTTTTGTAAATTGTCTAAAAGTGTTTCATTTAAGCTATTTAAATATGTTTCTGTTAAATCAAGTTGTTCTGGATGATACCTGAAAGTTGTAATACTTAAATTCTGCGATACAGCTTCAAGTTCAACATGATTTTTTGCCAACTCAAATAACATTTTAGAAAGCCGGATATCTTCACTGATCATTTTTTCATAACCCATTTTTCCCACTTGTTGTAATGAAAGCCAAACCTTTAATGCACGAAACCCCCGCGAGTTCTGCAGTCCGTATTCATAGAAGTTATGAAAAGGAATATCTTCATTTTTGCTGAAGTTATAATACACCGGGTGTGAACTATATGTTTCCTGTAAATAATCTGGATTTTTTACCAAAGTACAACCAGCTTCCAGTGGACTGTACAACCATTTATGAGGATCCAGTGCAATGGAATCAGCTTCTTCTACTCCTTCAAACAACTTTTTATATTCAGGAATAACAGCTGCAGGTATACCATATGCACCGTCTACATGAAACCATAAATCAAATTTTTTGCAAACCGATCCAATTGCTTTCAGATTATCAATTACACCGGT
>JACDAZ010000021.1 GCA_013695175.1 Flavisolibacter sp.
CGATGAAAACCATCGGATACAGGAATGGGCATACCATGCAGCCGGGGCGGCGGTGCCTTCACTTATCACAACCTGGGCGGATTATAATGATTTCAACGGGCTCCAGATTGCGCAGGACCATAAATCAAAAGATGGAAAGTTGCGTATCTGGTTTACAGGCATCCAAATAAAAAGTAATTAACTTTAACTATCATCATCAATTTTAAATAATGAAAATAGCTGTATGTGGAAAAGGTGGCGTAGGCAAAACAACTATCAGTGGATTATTGTGCAGAAGTTTAGGTAGTAAAGGTATTTCTGTACTTGCTATTGATGGAGATCCGAATCCAAACCTTGCACTAACACTCGGCATTGATCCCGAGGCAACCATGCCTAAGGCACTTACATCAAAACTACTTGAGGTGTATGAAAAAGAAGACGGGAAGAAGTATGCTAAACTAAATCTGCCCCTATCAGAAGTAATGGATACTTATGGAATAAAGACAAATGACAATGTTACTTTATTAGCGGTGGGTCAGCCAGAACATGCTGCTACAGGGTGTATGTGTGGCATTCATACAACAGTGAGAGAAATTATTCATACAGCACTGGAAGAGAGTGAGCAGGTAACTCTTTTAGACCTTGAAGCATCATTAGAACAAATGAAACGCGGCACTTCAAAATATGTGGATGTTTTACTGTGTGTCGTGGAGCCGTATTACCGTTCCATGGAAGCGGTGGCACGCTTTCAACGATTGGGAAAGGAGCTGGAGATAAAAAATATTGTGGCTGTTGCCAATAAAGTAAAAAATCCAGAAGACGAGGAAGCTATCCGCCAATTTTGTGCACAAACTGATTTGCCGGTGGTTGCCGTAATTCCTTTTGACACTATTATTTCAGAGGCTGATAAAGGAGGTTCCTTAGATATGAATGCCATTAATCATTCACCAGCTTTGCAGGCTATTAACCAGTTGGCAACCGACCTATTGGGAAAAGTGATGGCATAATAAAGGGACGATTATGACATCATCCCTTTATTAAAATTGAATAATAATTTATTTATTTAAAGCACTTAATTGCTGAGGCCTGTCAAAAATTTCAGCAGCTAAGGATGAATTAAATTTTACATCAGAGATTAAATACTCTTCTAAAATTTTTCCATTACTCCGGTAATATTTATTAGAATGGCTTAGCATAATATTACCTTCCTTTTTAAAATCGTCAAGGTAAATTTCTTCCGGCTGTACATTGCTTTTCAGCGATGGATAATGTTCAATTTTCCTTATTAATTTATCGTTGGGATCAACATAGAAAACCCAGCGGTCATGTCCTACCTTCGGGTCAAAAGTCACATCTAACAACAATGCCTTTTCACCATTTAACATCGCTGTTCCTGCATTGCGGGGCAGTACTCCATAGTCAGTTAATTTGAAAGGGAACGACATACGATAAAGCGCCATTTCACTTGCACAAAGTGGAGAGCATTCATCTCCATCACACATAAATTCCAAATCTTTTGCAAGTGGTACGGGGTCAACTTCTTTCCCGTTTAAAGAAGCCCAATAACCTACTTTATCATGACCTACTACAACATTATCACCACTATTTGTTTTAGACTTTATCAAGAGTTGATGACCATCTTTATTATTCTTAAAGAAAAATGTTTCTTCTGATTGGTGAATGATCTTTCCATTTTCATCATACAGGCGATGGGTTCTTACAAAATTACCATCCTGGATATTCTTCCACTGCTCCATACCACCAGCTGCTGTTATCATGTCTTTTACAATTCGCTCGCCGGAAGGTGGTTTTACAAACAGCCACCAGGCAAAAAAACCAACTGCTAACACTAAAATTAAAATACCCATTATGCGCACAATTTTTATTCGCCGCAATGTAATGGGCTGCACAAGATCTTTTATTTCAAGTTCTGTTTTCCAGTGAAGTCTTACGTCTTCATCTCCGGATTGGTTTTGATTAGTATGATCTTTCATTGCATGATTTTTTAGTAATTGCAATTTAAAAAATAAAAAGAACTCTTTATGAGTTTATTTTATGAATTATATATTTAGGAAACGTGATAATGGTTAGCATATAAAGATTCTTAAGGGATACAGTCTCCATATCAATTACAATTCCTGCAGGCAATAGTACTGAATCAATGCATAAGAA
>JACDAZ010000034.1 GCA_013695175.1 Flavisolibacter sp.
TCCGATGCTGCAAAAGTAGCCTTGGATGCTGGTATGAAGCGTTGCGATGTTTTTGTAAAAGGTCCGGGAGCAGGTAGGGAAAGTGCTATCCGTGCTATTGCAAATTCAGGTATTGAAGTAACTATGATAAAAGACGTTACTCCTTTACCACATAATGGTTGCCGTCCGCCAAAGAAGAGAAGGGTTTAAGCCCCCTGTCTCCGCCAGTTGGCGGAGAACTTAGGTGGTATATTTTATTTCTATATTCAACAGTTCTTATACATAGACATTTATTTACGATTTGTAAATGAATGTTGCCAAAATAAAAGCCTCATCAATCTGAGCCTTCCTTTGGGAAGGGAGGGGATGGGCTGCTATTCATTTAATTAAAAGGTGCTTCATTAATTTTTACCGCTTTCAACGATGAACGCACCGGTTTTTAAAAAGCGGAAATGAATAAACAATTATGGCACGTTACAATGGTCCCAAGACCAAGATTTCCCGCATTTTCGGGGAGCCTATTTTAGGCAATGGCAAATGGCTGAACAAAAACAGCAACCCTCCGGGTCAGCATGGTGCACAACGCAAGCGTAAAACCTTAGGCGAGTATGCACTACAGCTTCGTGAAAAGCAAAAAGCAAAATACACTTACGGTATTTTGGAAAAGCAATTCCGTAAAACATTTGAAGAAGCATCACGTAAAAAAGGTGTTACCGGTGAAAACCTGATTAAATTATTAGAAGCCCGTTTGGATAACACAGTATTCCGTATGGGTATTGCTCCATCCCGCCCGGCAGCACGCCAGCTGGTGAGTCACAAACACGTTTTGGTGAATGACCAGGTGCTGAACATTCCATCTTACCAGTGTAAACCTGGTGATATAATTTCTTTAAAAGATAAATCAAAAGATAATTCAGCTATTACCAGCCAGGTGCGTGGTAAAAATCAAAAGTTCAACTGGGTTGACTGGAATGAAACAACTTTATCAGGTACGTTTATAACTTATCCTGAAAGAGAAAGTGTTCCGGAAAACATCAAAGAACAGCTGATAGTGGAATTGTATTCTAAATAATGCCGGATAAGTCAATGACTTATTTGACGCTTTTGACTTTTCCCAATTGCTGCTTAGAATTGATGCAGTACAAGTGAGTGACACAACGAAAGCTGATAGTTAAATATCAGCCCGTTATCAAATAAAAAAAATAAAAGTAAAAAACAAATGGCCATTTTAAATTTTCAGAAGCCGGATAAAATCGTTCTTCAAAAAGTAAATGACTTTGAAGCTCAATTTGAGTTTCGTCCGCTTGAGCCGGGTTACGGCGTTACTATTGGTAATGCATTACGCCGTGTGTTGCTTAGTTCTTTAGAAGGCTATGCAATTGTAGGTGTAAAAATTGAAGGCGTGGAGCATGAATTTGCTACCATCAAAGGAATATCTGAAGACGTGGTTGAAATTATTTTGAACCTGAAGCAGGTTCGCTTAAAGAAAGTAGTTGATCATGATGTACAGAACGAAAAGATCACTCTTTCTATAAAAAACCGTGCAGAATTTACAGCAGGTATGCTGGCTGAAGGAACACAATCTTTCCAGGTAATGAACCCTCAGTTGCTTATTTGCACTCTTGATCCATCTGCAAAACTGGATATAGAAATCACTATCGGTAAAGGACGTGGTTATGTGCCTGCAGAAGAGAACAAGGTTAAAGATGGTTATTTAGGTTATATACCTACAGATGCTATTTACACTCCCATAAAGAATGTAAAATATACCATTGAAAACACCCGTGTGGAGCAGCGTACTGACTATGAAAAATTGATCATGGAAGTTGTTACAGATGGTACTATTCACCCCGAAGAAGCTGTAAAGCAGGCAAGTCGTATTTTAATACAGCACCTGATGATCATTACAGATGAGAACATCACCTTCGACAATAAAGAAGAAAAGAAAGAAGATATAGTTGACGAACAAACATTGCAATTACGTAAGGTATTAAAAACTCCATTGGAAGATCTGGATCTTTCAGTACGTGCTTTCAATTGTTTAAAAGCTGCTAAGATCAATTCTTTGAGTGAACTGGTACAGTACGAACAGGAAGATCTTATGAAGTTTAGAAATTTTGGTCAAAAATCACTTTCAGAAATTGAGCAGGTGTTGAATGAAAGAGGTTTAGGCTTTGGTATGGACCTTAGCAAACTGGGTGCAGACAGAGACGATTATTAAGCCTTGTGTTCCGCCAGTTGGCGGAGAACTTAGGTGGTTAATAATTAACTTATACAAACAGTTCTTTAAATAAAGTTGATTTTTTTGTTACCAACAGTTGTACTTATATCACCTTCTGTTGCGTCGCACTCTTCAACTGAAACAATAATTTCAGCTTTTGCTTAAAAATAGCAAAGGCTGAAAATCCTTTATTCACCGCCTGATGGTGGGGGACAGGGGGCAGGTTGCAATTCCTTGACACGGTGCAACCGAATATTCATCACAAAAGTTTGATAAGGAGATTGAATTTTCAAATTATCAAATCTTCAAATTAAAAAGTCATGCGTCACGGAGACAAACAAAACAACCTGGGCAGAAAAAAAGCGCATCGCGAAGCCCTTTTAAGCAATTTAACTTGCCAGCTTATTCAGCACAAGCGCATAGTTACTACGCTGGCAAAGGCAAAAGTTCTAAGAACTTATGCTGAACCTTTATTTACAAAAGCAAAAGAAAATTCAACACACCAGCGTCGTATTGTATTTTCTTACCTGCAGGATAAAGAAGCTATCAAAGAATTATTTGATGTAATTAGTGAAAAGATAGCCGGACGTCCCGGTGGCTATACACGTGTTATAAAATTAGGAGCACGTACTGGTGATAATGCAGAAATGGCTATGATAGAATTGGTAGACTATAATGATGTTTACGGAAAAGGAAAAGCTGAGAAAAAAGAAGGAGCAAAAAGAACACGACGTGCCGGTGGCAGCCGTAAAAAAACAGGTACTGAAGAAGCAACAGCAAAACAAACAGAAGGTGCCGGCCCAGCAGATACCACTGCGGAAACAACACCTGAAACTACGGAACAACAAACCAGTTAACGATTGCTTGATTTTTATACAAAGGCATCCGTCGATAAACGGATGCCTTTTTTGTTGACATAAAGTGAAGAAGTTTAACAGCAGGTAATTTGCTGAACCTTTTTCTTTGCATAACAATTTTAAAATGACAACACAAAAACCTGCACTTTTAGTTTTAGAAGATGGTACAGTATGCCATGGAAAAGCCTTTGGCGCTATTGGAACTACAGGAGGTGAAATTTGTTTTAATACCGGTATGACCGGTTACCAGGAAATATTTACTGACCCCAGTTACTACGGTCAGGTGCTGATCATGAATAATGTACATATTGGTAATTATGGTGTAAAAGATGAAGATGTGGAAAGCGACAGTATAAAAATTAAAGGTTTGATTGGCAGAAACCTGGAAGAGTTATTTTCACGATTATCAGCACATGGTTCATTAGAAGAATATCTGCAAAAGCAAAATATTGTAGCCATTGAAGGTGTAGATACAAGGGCACTGGTAGCAGAAATAAGAAATAAGGGAGCACAAAATTGCATCATTTCTTCAGAGATACTGGATCCTGAAGTATTAAAAAGAAAGTTGAATGATGTTCCTGATATGGATGGCCTGGAATTGGCATCTGTTGTTAGCACCAAAGAGGCTTATGAATTAGGAGATCCTTCTTCACCTATAAAAGTTGCCGTTTTAGACTATGGCACCAAGAAAAATATTTTTACCTGCATGGTGGAAAGAGGTGCTCATGTAAAAGTATTTCCTGCTCAAACAGGGGTAGCAGAATTAAAAAAATTTAATCCAACAGGCTATTTTATTTCCAATGGTCCCGGCGATCCCGCATCTATGCAATATGCCGTAGAAATAGTAAAAGATATTTTAAAAGAAGACAAACCAACTTTTGGTATTTGCCTTGGACATCAATTGTTAGCACTGGCTAATGGTATTCCTACTTTTAAAATGCATCATGGTCACCGGGGTATGAATCACCCT
>JACDAZ010000036.1 GCA_013695175.1 Flavisolibacter sp.
TGCCGGTGTTTTAGATCCTAAAAAACCTATACCTCCCACACCTTCTATTGATATTGAAGACATGGAAACAAGGCTGGTATTATTACCTGTTAAACCGGGTAATTATGGTAAACCCAGTTCTGTAAAAGGCAAGATCATTTACCCTGCTTTTCCAAATACAGGTGTATCAGATGGAAAAACTATTCTAAGATTTTATGACATTGAAAAGCGTGAAGAAAAAACAATAATTGATGATGTAAATGCATATATGCTTTCTGCAGATGGAAAAAAAATTATGGTTAGAAGAGGAAGCTCTTTTGCCATTATTAAACCAGAAGAAAATCAAAAATTTGAAAAGCCACTGCGTGTTTCTGAGATGCAGATGGTAGTAGACCCGGCACAGGAGTGGAAGCAAATATTTATGGACACATGGCGCCTGGAAAGAGATTATTTCTATGACCCCAACATGCATGGTGTGAACTGGAACCTGATGAAAGATCGTTATTTAAAAATGTTGGATGGTGCTATGACACGCGAAGAAGTAAATGTTGTCTTGGGTGAATTAATTGGAGAACTCGATGCATCGCATACTTATAAAGGTGGCGGTGCAGAAGAAGAGGAAATGAATAGCCCGGTAGGTTATCTTGGAATTGACTGGCAGGCAGAAGGAGATTTTTACAAGATCAAAAAAATTATTAAACCAGCATTATGGGATGCCGAAGTAAGGTCTCCATTAGATGTAAGCGGATCAGACATTCGTGAAGGTCGTTATATACTTGCAGTTAATGGTATCCCTGTTACAACGTCAACAGAACCATTTGCAGCTTTCCAGGGCCTGGCAGGAAAAACAATTGAATTAACATACAATACTACTGCTTCATTTAATGGTGCGAAAACTGTTATTGTAAAAACATTGAATGATGAATCAAGGCTTCGTCACCTTGCATGGATTGAAGAAAACAGGAAGAAAGTAGATAAGGCAACAAACGGAGAAGCAGGTTACATTTATGTTAGAAGCACAGGTGTTGATGGACAAAATGAATTGGTTCGTCAGTTTAATGCACAGTGGGATAAAAAAGCATTAATTATTGATGAAAGATTCAATGGTGGAGGACAAATTCCTGATCGTTTTATTGAAATGCTCAACAGAACTCCTCTTGCTTTTTGGGCTATACGTGATGGTGAAACATGGCCGTGGCCACCATTTGCACATTTTGGACCTAAAGTAATGCTGGTAAATGGCTGGAGTGGATCCGGCGGGGATGCTTTTCCTGATTATTTTAAGAAGAAGAATTTAGGTCCTGTTATTGGAACTAGAACATGGGGTGGTTTAATTGGCATCAGTGGAGCACCACCATTAATAGATGGAGGAAGTATAACTGTACCTACATTCAGAATGTTTAATCCGGATGGTACCTGGTTTAAAGAAGGACATGGAGTAGAACCTGATATTCTTGTTCCGGAAGATCTTTCGGCTATGGCAAAAGGAATAGATCCTCAATTAGAAAGAGCCATTACTGAAATCAAAGACCTTATCAAAAAACAACCTTTTGTTCGCCCTGCAGTTCCTGCTTATGAAAAAAGGACACATCCATTTTAATTATTAAAAGTCATAAAAAAACATCCGTCAAATGGCGGATGTTTTTAAATTTATCTATAGTATAATTAATTATCTCTATCTTTTCTGCGTCTTAATTCTTCTTCATGCCTCAGGTTCTCTTCATTCCTTCTCCTGATCTCTTCCTCATCACGTAAATTTTGTTCACGCTGACGCTTATATAAATCAGTTTCATCTGTTGTATTTGATGCAGCCATATTTAATTCATCACGCTGCCTGATGTGCTTATCGTCTTCATTGTAATCTCTATCCTTATTATTAGAAGATGAAGATTTTCTGCGGCGTTGCAGGTTTTCTTCATCAAAATGTTCATGCTCATAAAAATCATTTTCTACATCTACATCAGCTTCTTCAGCTGCATGTGAAGAATATTTCCTTCCAAATACGGTACTGATACTTCTTTCTGATTTTGGACCAAAGCCAGATTTATCATATTTAGGTAAAGCACGTAACTGAAAAGGTGTAACCTGGTGAAGGACTACATGATCATCTGCTTTATCCAGTTCTGCTAATCCAATAGGTACAACAACTGTTCTTTTTTCCAGCTCTAAATCTTTTACATCCAAAATATTTAATACCATGTAACGTACTTTGCGGGCACGGGAATCAAAAATCAATTCATCTACTTTACCAATTTTTCTTCCTTCTTCATCATATACATCCCACCCACGAATATCAGGTTGCCCGTCAGTGATTTCAAAACCACTTCCTCTTAATTCCTGTAAACGTTTTGTTTTTTTATCTGAAGCCATAATATATAGTTTATGAAGCCCTTGCTTCGGTTAAGAATTATGTGTCACCGCTTTTTTTTAACGGGGAACCGTTGTTGTATCCGCAACACCTGGCGAATACTGGTAAGTGGTATCATTGGTTACAGAATCCCTGTCATTAAAAACACCATCTGCATTCCTGTTAAAAACAAAATAAGCTATAGCCGCTAATATCAATAATGCTACTAAAATCCATGGCCATACTGGTTTTCTCTTTGGTTGTACTGTAAGCTCTGCCATAACAATAAAAATTTTATGAAAAATAGAATACATCAACTATAAAAGTTGTGCCACCGGCCTAAAGAACTTCATGCTGTAATTGAAAATAAAAAGGCCACCGGTATAAAGTGACCTTTGAACCATGTTGATTTTCCTATGGAGAAAGCAACTATTGAGCAGTTGGCTTAGCCATATATTGCCGCATGAAATCTATTTTACCATCTTTATTGATTCGCCATATTTCATGAATCATATTTGTTGTTGTAACACCAGTATTATTGGTAGCTGCTTCCCTTCCCCATATAGCTACCCAATTTTCATTCCGATCAACACTGCGAAGTGGAATCCATGTTTCTACAGAACTTTTCATAGTGCTAAACATGTTTCTATATGTTTTCGACTCTTTCATAAAATTATCTTTTCCACTTATTACCTGGCCATCCGGTAATTGTAAAAGAATGGTATCAGCAATCCAATCGTTTTGCATATCAATTTGATTATCATCCCACAACTTCCACATATCCAAAATAAGTTTTGCATGTTGTGGGTTACCGGGGACAAACTGAGATGAATATTCAGCAGTGTATGGATACATGATGTTACCGGCTCCAGGTCCTTCAACTTTTACTTTTACTTCTGTTCCGTCTGCTGATTCTGATTTTATTTTAACCTTATCATCTTTTTTCTTCACTTTAGTTTCCTGGGCAAAACTATTTATACCAGAAAAAATAAATGCAAATGCTACTAATGAATAAAATAACTGTTTCATATTGTTGTTTTAGGTGTGAAAAAAGTAGAAGTTGACAAAAGGTGGATCAAGATTCCAAAATGTTATTTCACGGGGTTTTATGGGAAATAAACAGAAAGCGATTAGTAAGTTAAGTCTATAATATAGATTACAAAAATAAATTCCCTTAGCATATGAGAATAAATTCAAACATTGATATGGTAAATTCTGAGAAGTTTAACCTAAATACTAAATTTTTGTTTCAGCCATCATAATAGAATGTTTTAATTATTTAAAAGTCTTTGTTCTGCAACCCTGTATAAACGACATTTGCTGCTCCAAAAATCATTGAAAAACCACCAACCATGAAGAACAAGCTTTTTCCTGTTTTTATTATTGTATCTCTCGCCCTTACATCTTCTTTTTCTGCAAAAGCAAGAGTTACCAATGAAATAACCGCTTCTACTCTATCATCAATTTTTACCCCTGCAACTTTAAGTGAAGCCTTAAGTGAAGTGCTTTATGAAACATTAAATTTAGAAGAAGTAGGTTTAAACCGGAATGCTCTGGATTATGCTATTGCTGGATATGAAAACCTTTTAAACCAGGGTTTGATTACAAATACACAATATCTTTCTATTGTTGATTTCAGCCAACCACTAAACAGCAAACGCTTCTACCTTTTAGATGTCGAAAACCAGGAGTTAGTACTTCAAACTTATGTGATGCATGGCAAGAATAGCGGAAATGAAATTGCAGAACATTTTTCAAATAAAATCAATTCTTTACAAAGCAGCCTTGGATTTTACATAACAAAGTATACCTATACAGGCAGCCGCGGCTATTCATTACGTTTAGCAGGATTAGAAAATAATTTTAATAGCAATGCAGAAGCAAGAGGAGTAGTTGTACATGGATCAAATTTTATAAATGAAGAGCGGGCTACAAAAGGTAAAATTGAAAGAAGCCAGGGATGTCCTGCTATACCACAGGCAGAAAATAAAAAAGTAATTAAACTTATAAAAGACGGTTCATTGGTGTTTATTTATCACCCATCCAAAGAATATTTACAAAAGTCTGCTATTTTAAATGCGATTGTACCTGAAATTATTTAATAGAGAATTGGATTTTATTAGTGGATGAGATAAATAATTACTCTCAATAAAACCTGATAAATGTACTGTCACTTAAAACGATACCGCTTTTCATTCTAAGATTTAAATAAAATACATGGGATCCCAAATTGGCTGTTGTATCCTCTAGTTTAAATTGCATTCTATTATATCCTAAAGCATCTTCGGTATTTAAGTGACTTATATAATCCTTCACAGGCTTGAAATTAAAGTCAGTACCGGTAAAACCATTAGGCACAGGACGTGCTAAAAAATAATGTGTTATATCATCCCCTGAAAAATGTATATGGTTATAATCATTTTTAGTAGTAATTGTTATTGAAATAACTGAATCTTTTAAAATAGCGTTTGCATGACAACTAAGAGCAAAAGCAGAATTAATACCTAAATTTTTCATGTTTAGAAATGCCACTTTCTCATGCTTAAAAAGAGACTGAAATCCATAATGTGATGCTTTTATGGAATCAACCAATAAAACAGAAGTATCATTTATGTTGAAACTAAGATTTTGAATATTTATATTAGCCCACTTATAATTATAATCAGCATCTCTACAGCAGCTGATGCTAAACCTGCAAATAAATAGAATGAACAAGATGATTAATGCTTTTTGCATGCTGATAAAATACGTGTAAAATTCAAGTAAAAGGAACTTATTAATTTTTCGTAAATTTAAGAAGCTTCTTTATTTACTAAAAATATGCTATATGAATTTACTTCATCGTCTTGAGCATTGGGGTGATAATCACCATCCTTTATGGCTGGATTTTGTGCGTATAGCTCTTGGTATTTTTCTTTGTTTTAAAGGTTTTGAATTTTTACAAAACATGAGCTCACTAATGACTTTGGTAAATGACAGTGTTAGTTTTGGCTCCTTTTCAATGATGCTACTGGGGCATTACATTGTATTTGCACATGTTGTTGGCGGCTTTTTATTGGTATTGGGGATATTGACAAGGTTTGCCTGCATCATTCAAATTCCGATTTTAATGGGTGCAGTAGTGTTTCTTTCCAACCAAATGATGCAGCCCTACTCACAGCTGTTATTAACAATACTGGTACTGATACTGCTGATTGTTTTTTTAATAGTTGGCAATGGCCGTATTACAGCCAATTCCATCTTTGACAGAGATAAATAATTTTTATACTTAAGAAGATCATTCCTATTACTTTGCCAAATGAAAATATGGTTTCAAGAATTAAAGCTGGAAGATGTGCAAAAAAGAGGCAAAGGCACTATGGTTGAACATTTGGGAATAGAGATTACCGGTCTCGGCGATGATTATCTTGAGGGCACTATGCCTGTTGATGAAAGAACCATTCAACCTATGGGAATATTGCATGGAGGTGCTTCTATAGCACTGGCAGAAACCCTGGGTAGCATTGCAGCTAATCTTGTTATTGATCCATCAAAAAAATATTGTGTAGGTCTGGATATTAACGGCAACCACATTAGAGCAGCAAGAAAAGGTAAAGTAACCGGCAAGGCTACACCGGTACACCTTGGATCATCAACACAAGTTTGGAATATTATTATAAAAAATGAAGATGATCAGTTAGTTTGTATCAGCAGGTTAACAATGGCTGTATTGGCAAAAAGATAAGTAACTCTTTACAACGGAGCGAAGTGACTTTACGAAATAAGTAAGTGAGTTATTTCTTCTTTCCATCTTCTTTTTTCTTATCCTCTTAATTTTTTCTTCACTATAATAACACATCAGCAAAAGAGCCGTTAACAGCTTATTCGTCATTTGCCAATACTCCTCCACTTTACTGGAATGATTAGCTTTTTGGATAAACAAATAGCTAAATTATTTAGTAAGGTTGTTGTAAATTTGTTCTTTATTACTACATTTAAGCTGTGATCAAACCAGAAGTCTATACAAAGAACCAGATAGAGAAACTGGGAAATACTTTAATTTTTTTAGCGGAGAGGCTGGAAAAGCCTTCTAAAACTCATCTTTTAAAACTCATCTTCATCATTGAAGAAATTTCAATTAAGAAATTTGGAATTCCTTTTTTCAATCTACGATTCGACGTATGGAAACTTGGCCCTGTCTCTAAAGACTTATATGTAGAATTAACAGGGGAGCTAAATCTTTTAGAGCCATACATAATTAGGGAAGATGGCAACGACTCTACATTAGTGCGATCAAAAAAAGATTTTTCAGACGATGAATTTAATGATAATGAGCTTCATTTGTTGAGCGAAATAACTGAGAGATTTAAATATTGTACAGCTAACGAGCGTATAAATTTTACACACAAAAAGGACACGCCGTGGTACAATACAGCTTTAAAACATGGAGTGTTGGAAGTTTTAGAGTCGGGTAAATTGAATGTAACCAATATAGAGATTAATTTAGCCGAAGTCATAGCCGAAGATGAAATAAAAACTGCCCTATATAATAGCCACAAAGACTTCCTAGCCCAATCTAGTAGTTTAAAATCTTAATCTTGTACACCCCAGGTAAAATAATTTATTTTGATCCATTTCATTTTAAAGATGGGGGGAGTAAACCTAAATATTTTTTAATTTAAAAGCAGTTGATAATGATGTTATTCTAGCAAGCCTGCCATCAAGTCAATCACACCTACCTGTTACCCAAACTATACAGCATGGCTGCTTAGAGATACCAGATAGTTGTATAAATTGCTACATTTTTCAAACAAATAAACCAATAACAAAACATGGCTGGTCTTTTAGTTTAAACACTTTCCTGTATGGATTATGGATCGATGATTTTAGCATTTCGCAGTTAATGAAAAATTATTCAATAGAGAATGTAGAATACGAAATAGTTGGAGAATTAACCGATAAAGAATTGGCTGCCGTATTACATTGTTTTAAAAATTCCAGTAGTGTAAAAAAGAAATACAAAAAAATACTTTAATTTATTTCATATACTGAATGTAAAATGCTCCTAGTTCTCTTCGCCATAGTTGCCAAAAATAAATTTTAAAATTCCTCTTCCTCCTCCTCTTCATCATCAAATTGTTCATACTGAACTTCCAGGGTATCATCAAAAATGTCATAATTAAAACCCATATTAAACTTTGCCATTGCATATACAAAAGCAAAATTTAAATCATACAGATCGTTTTGAGTTAGCCAGTCTTCTTCTGTTGCCAGCAAAATCCATTCATATAAAACTCCCTCAGCAGTCATCCTGGTTGCATTAAGACTTGTTTTTGGAATCAGAAAATGGTTAAACCCGTTACTGTTCCATGCTATTCCTTCTGCTGTTACTTTCCAATTTCCAAATACCATCATCAGTTTTTTTCAAATGTATAAAACAGCTTGGTATAGCTGCTTATTGTGTATAAAAAAGAATGTTACAATCATAATTAATCATGCAGAAGTGAAGCCAGCTAACCTTTACCATTGCTTTTGCATTTTGTTTAGTTACTTGCCACAGCCTAAGAATGCGATTTTTAAAATCTTCCATACTATTTTTATTTACCCTGCTGATTTTGAACAATGCACAAGGTCAGTATAAAGTTCAGGGTACCGTATATGACAGCTCAAGAACTTATCCCTTATCTTCTGTTTCTGTAATGTCAACAAACGGAAAAGGAACTGTCACAAATGCAAATGGTTTTTACCAACTGGAGATACAGGAACAAGATTCCATCTGGTTTTCTTATTTAAATAAACCCACTATAAAGTTTCCGGTATTAAAGATCACTGATCATACTCAGTTTGATATTGCCCTGCAAGTACCAATACAAATATTACCCGAAGTTTTGATCAGGCCAAGGAGTTACAGGTTAGATTCGTTACAAAACAGGACCGATTATGCAAAGGTTTTTGATTTCCGTCGTCCCAACCTGGAAACTATGACTTCTATTGGTGCATCAGGAGCTGCTTTTGATATCCAGGAAATCATCAGGCTTTTTCAATTCAGAAAAAACAGGTCCATGATGAGTTTTCAAAACAGGCTTTTACAACAGGAGAAAGATAAATATATTGATTACCGTTTCAGTAAAGTACTTGTGCGCAAGCTAACAGAAGCAAGTGATGAAGAACTGACTACATATATGATTTTGTATCGTCCCACTTATGAATTCATTTTATACTCCAGCGATTATGACTTTCAGCATTATATAAAAGAAAGTTTCAAAAAGTACAAATCATCTAAACAATTTTAATTTGCTGCATAATTCTTAAATTGTTATTCTAACTGTTTAGCATGAGAATTATTTTTATTGTTATTGTTTTCATTTTGACTTCCTGCCAGTCTTATAAAAAACTTCACGAAAAAGCAATAGTAGTTGATACACATAATGATGTTTTATCTACAGTCCCTATGCGTGGTCTCAATTGGGAAACCGATTTAAGAGGAAAAGCACATTCAGATATTCAAAGATTCAAACAAGGTGGTGTTGACATACAGATTTTTTCTATCTGGTGTGATGGACGTAAAGAAAACGCTTATCAATATGCCAATATTGAAATTGATTCTTTGTATGCCATGATAAACAGGAACCCGGATAAATTAATGCTGGTTAAAACTCCTGCAGAATTAAAAGCAGCGGTACAACAAAAAAAGTTAGGTTGTATGATTGGTGTGGAAGGCGGGCATATGCTGGAAGACCGCTTAGATTATTTAGATAGCTTTTACAATAGAGGCAGCAGGTATTTAACGCTTACCCATAATGTTTCTACATCCTGGGCATCATCGGCTATGGATGAAACAAGAACTCCTGATCCTGATGGAGAAACAAAAAATATTACTCCCGGACTTAATGATTTTGGAAAACAAGTGGTAAGAAGAATGAATGAATTAGGAATGATGGTTGACGTAAGCCATGTGGGAGATAAAACTTTTTGGGATGTGATAGATGTTAGTACCAAACCAGTTATTGCTTCTCATAGTTGTGCATATACTTTATGTCCTGTTTTTAGAAATTTAAAAGATGACCAAATTAAAGCCATTGCAAAAATTGGTGGAGTGATTTTTTTAAACTTCTTTTCCGGATTTGTGGATAGCAATTATTTAACCCGCATACAGGATTTTAATAAAAAGCATAAGACTGAAAGAGACTCGCTCAGAAACCTGAAATGGAGCAGCTATGAAATTGATGAATGGATGTCAAAAACATATTCTGCAGAAGCTGAAGTGCTGCGTCCGCATATGAACCAGTTACTTGATCATCTTGATTATATTGTAAAATTAAGCAGTGCTGATCATGTTGGATTGGGATCTGATTTTGATGGTGTTTCATCTACTCCTCGCCCTTTAGACGATGTTTCTACTTTTCCGTTAATTACTAAAGCATTGCTGGAAAGAGGCTATTCAAAAAAAGATATCAGGAAAATTTTAGGTGAAAATTTTATTCGTGTATTTAATGCAAATATGAATTGATCTTGTAAAAAAATTATATCATGCGTCTCCTTATATTAGTTTTACTTCTTCCATTTACATCATTTAGTCAGCAAAAACCACGGCTGGAGGAAATGGCTGCACAAATGATCATGATTGGTTTACCAGATAATGTGATTGATACCAACAGTACATTTTATAAAGATGTAAGAGCCGGAAAAATGGGAGGAATTACCATGTATGAAAGACATCTTACAGCAACAAATACTGCTGAAAATTTAAAAAAGCTTATAGCAACATACCAGCAAATTTCACCCTTGCCACTTTTTATTTCCATAACGCAGGAAGGTGGTCTTGTTAATCGTTTAAAACCCAAATATGGTTTTCCACCCATGCCTTCTGCCGAATACCTTGGCAAGCTGAATAATTTAGACTCTACAAAATATTATGCTGATACTATAGCCCGTACATTATCAGAATTAGGAATAAATATAAATTTTGCTCCGGTTGTTGATATTTACAGAGCAGATAACCCCGTATTAGGTTCACGTGAAAGAACCTTCTCACATAGAACTGATATTATTATACAACATGCAGAGCAGGTAATTAAGTCACATAATCATTTTAATGTTCTTACTGTTTTAAAGCATTTCCCTGGACATGGCAGTTCTACAAAAGACTCGCACCTTGAATTAACAGATGTAAGTACAACATGGAAGAAAGAAGAGTTAGAACCATATATTGAGCTTCTAAAAAAAGAAATCGTTCAAGGTGTTATGACTGCCCATATTGTAAATAAACAATTAGACCCATCTGCTCTTCCTGCCACTTTATCTTATAAAATAATTGAAGGTGTGTTAAGAAAAAAATTAAAATTTGATGGCGTTGTTTTTTCCGATGACATGCACATGAAAGCTATCAGTTCGGAATATGATGTAAAAGATGCTATAGAAAAAGCTATTAATGCAGGTGTTGATGTATTACTTTTCTCCGGAAATATTTCCGATGATAAAACTTCTTCAGCTTCAAATATTTTACACCTAATTATTCAACTTGTAGAAGAAAATAAAATATCAAAAATAAGAATTGAAGAATCTTATAACAGAATTATGAAGATGAAGAAAGCGATTGGTATACTAAAACCAGCAGCTTAAACTAAGGAAGTAAATTGATTGTTTTTAATACTTTTATACAATAACCAACATATATGAACCTCAAATCAGCCTTAGCTATTATTTTATCAGCAACAATACTCATTTCCTGTCACGAAGATCCTGAAAAAATGCCTGACACTTCTCCCTTTTATAAAGAAGATAACATCACTTACACTGCAGATACAACAAATATGAAAGGCTTTGTTGTCTATGATCAAAATAAGGAAGGAAAAAGACCCGGTGTTTTAGTGGTGCATGAATGGTGGGGACAAAACGATTATGTTCGCAACAGGGCAAAACAACTGGCAGAACTGGGCTATATTGCCATGGCTGTTGACATGTTTGGTGGTGGAAAAGAAGCAGATAATCCACAGGATGCGCAAACCTTAGCTACTCCATTTTACCAGGATCCGCAAATGGCTAAAACAAGACTGGATGCAGCTTTACAACAATTAAGATCTTACTCTCAAACCGACAGTACGCAAATTGCAGCAATAGGGTATTGTTTTGGTGGTGCCGTTGTTTTAAATTCAGCTTTATTAGGTTCTGATCTAAAAGGTGTAGTTAGTTTTCATGGAAACCTGCCCGCTACTTCAATAAAAGATTCTTTAAGATCCGGCATACTTGTTTGTCATGGAGAAGATGATCAGTTTGTGCCGCAGCAGGAGATAAATGCTTTTAAGCAAAAAATGGAAGCTGCTGGTGCTGATTATACTTTTAAATCATATCCAAACTCAACACATGCTTTCACCAATCCGGAAGCTACTGAAAAAGGAAAAAAATTTAATATCCCCATTGCCTATAATGGATCAGCAGATACGGCTTCATGGAATGATATGAAGGCGTTTTTCAACCGGATCTTTACAGCAAACAAATAAGCATTAACATTTTAAAGCGAAATTTTAAGAGAGAGGGTAACACAAAAAATCATTAATTATCGTTATGTTGCTATAAGATAAAACTCATGAAAGGAATATTATTAATTTCTGCTTTTTTCTTTGCAACATCTGTATTTTCTCAAAATGTAAATACAGCTATACACGGCATTCAGTGGAAGGACCAGTTACATACGGCTTCGGATGAAGATTATTTATCTGAACAGGAAAAACTGATCTTTTTTTATATGAACCTGGCGAGGGTACAGCCTCAGTATTTTGCAGACAGTGTTCTTAAAACTTATAAGGGTGCAGAAAAGCATGATAATTCTTACCTCAAGAATTCATCATATGTAGCTTCTTTATACAAAGAGCTTAAACAATTAAAACCTCTTCCACCTTTAATGCCTGATAAAATTTTATACCAGTCAGCTAATTGTTTTGCTGAATCGGCAGGTAAAATTGGGCGTACCGGGCATGACCGCAGCCAGACAAATTGCAAGCTTAAATATGCCGAATGCTGTTCCTATGGTTTGGATAAGGCCCTTGATATTGTTGTGCAGCTTTTAATAGATCATAATATTCCCGATCTTGGTCACCGTAAAATAATTTTAGGTGATTTTAATTATATGGGAGTTGCCATACAACCTCATAAAACATTCAGGCAAAATGCAGTGATGAATTTTAAATGATTTTTATGGACCAACTGACTTTAGGAATTGGAACAAGATTACAACACACTCAACACGGACCGGGCGTTATTGTAGGTGTAAAATATGCAACCTATCTTATCTCATTCATTTATCATGGCGTAAAAGAAATTGATAAAAACGATCCTAAACTGGAAGAAATTATCCCTGAAAATGTTACTGAAGAAATAGAAACACATTCAGATGTAGAACGTTCTTTGCTTAAAATTCTCAGACTTTGGGGTGGCATTACCGAGCAGGTACCGATTGGCGACCGCTGGCAGAAAGGAACAATGATTTTACAACCCGCTGATAAAACATTAAAACCCAAAGAAGTTCCCATTGAAGAATTCTTTCACAAAATTGTTATGCTTCGCGACAGGATAAGAG
>JACDAZ010000044.1 GCA_013695175.1 Flavisolibacter sp.
GTTTGACCGCTTAAAGTACGTCCTGATGCATCGGTGATGGTACCACTGATCAGGACTTCTTTTTTTATACCTGTATTCCTTTCAAATTTTTTAATGGCATAGATAGCAGCTTTGGCATTAAGTGTATCAAAAATGGTTTCTATTAAAAGAAGATCTACACCTCCATCAACCAAACCTTTTACCTGTTCGTAATACGCTTCCACGGCCTCATCAAAAGTTAATGCTCTATAACCGGGATTATTTACATCGGGGGAAAGTGAAAGTGTTTTATTTAAAGGACCAATAGCACCTGCAACGAAAGCCACTTCTCTGTTAGCATCTTGATATTCAGAAAAAAATTCATCTACCGCCTGTCTTGCAATTTTTGCTGATGCCACATTTAATTCATACGACAGCTCCTGCATGCCATAATCAGCAAGAGATATTTTTTGAGCATTAAATGTATTGGTTTCAATAATATCTGCACCCGCAGCCAGGTATTCTTTATGAATTGTTTTTATTATGTCAGGCTTTGTAAGACTTAAAAGATCATTATTTCCTTTTACGTCGGAAGGCCAATCTTTAAAACGTTCACCGCGATAATCTTCTTCCTGTAATTTATACTGCTGAATCATAGTACCCATGGCACCATCAATAACCAGTATTCTTTTTTTTAATTCATTCCTGATATCCATTTAATTATTATTTTTTGTTACAAAGACTTATTTTCAATATATGAGATTGATACATCAGGGATTTGAAGTTGAACGGAGCGTCGCAAGGATGTTTCATCAATGCGTTGTTGCCGGTATCAAAATAAACTAATCAAACGTTGGGAAACCAAAAGAGAAAGTTTCTTTGCGTTTATTAGTTCTGTTTGGCCGAACAATAAACAAATCCGCCGTAATAGCTGCAAAAATAAAACATTGGGAGATATAGAAAAGAAAAGATTTTGCTGCAATATTAACGTGTTGAAACATAGCTTTCTATAGGCAACCTGTTTTGCAGGCTTCGGGCCAGCGTCATTTCATCAGCATATTCCAGTTCGCCGCCAAAGGCAATACCCCGGGAAATGGTTGTAACCTTTACAGTATCAGGTAATTTTTTTTGAATATAATATATAGTAGTATCTCCCTGTATAGTAGGGCTGAGGGCAAAAATTACTTCCGTTGTTCCTTCTTTTTGTATGCGCATGATCAGCGTATCAATATTTAGTTGCGAAGGACCTATGCCATCAAGCGGAGAAATAACGCCACCAATAACATGATAGGTGCCATTAAACTGTTGGGTGCTTTCCAATGCAATCACATCGCGGATGTTTTCTACAACACAGATCATTTCCTGCTTACGCATAGAGTTGGCACAAATAGAACAAATGTCTCCATCGGCAACATTGTGGCATCGCTGGCAAAACCTGATTTCACTACGCATTCGACTGACAACTTCACCAAAATGCTGAACATCTTCCTGGTCCTGTTTTAATAAATGAAGAACCAGCCTGAGTGCTGTTTTGCGACCAATTCCGGGGAGTTTGGCAA
Source organism: Flavisolibacter sp. (assembly GCA_013695175.1). Classification (GTDB taxonomy): domain Bacteria; phylum Bacteroidota; class Bacteroidia; order Chitinophagales; family Chitinophagaceae; genus Flavisolibacter. The sequence continues at coordinate 1,518 of JACDAZ010000044.1, forward strand.
ACTCATTAACGGCATTTTCCAACAATGCTGAAGAGAATTGCATAAGGGGATAAAGGTACTAATTAAGGGAGTGAAAGTATTTTAAAATTATAAAGCTATCTCAAATTCGTTATTCCAGTTCGGTCGAATTGTAATTCTTCTTTCAATAGGCCTAACTAATTCAGGCTGCCTTTTTTGAGAGAAAAATTCACCCGGATCCCATTTCCCATTCCCGTTTCTGTCATATAAAATTCTTAGCTCATATTCCCCTGGCATGAACATACTATTTGAAAAAGAACCGTTTTGTAAAGGTGCTGTAAAAACAACCTGGTTGTTTTGTACAAATTGCAGAAGCGGGTTTAAGGCAGCATCTACATTTCTTATTCTTATTTGAACATTGCCGTAATCACTTAGTTTTCGTGTAGAGAAATTTAAGGTATCGGATTTCAATAGCCTGCGCCCACTGGAATCTTCTGCAAATTCTTTATCAAGAATAAGATGATATAGTGTCCCTTCTTTCCAGGTAGTGTTTATAGTTAATGTTCTACGCAAGCTGTCTAAGGTAACGGAAAAATTCTCAGGTATATAGGTTGTATCAGAACTTAATTGTATTAAGGTGCTGTCGAATTGAGTGAGCGGTTGTTCAAAATTTAACTGGAAGTTTTTAAGCAGGTCATGCTGGTTGTTGGAAAGGTTTGTTGTATATCTTAATCTCCTGTCATTTGCGGTTAAACCACGTACGGGTAATCCTGAAGCAGGGGTAGAAGTGGTAGTGCCGCTTGTTGTAGCACGGTCCATTTCTTTGTAAGCGTATAAAGTAAGTGTATCAATACCTGGTTGCACTACAAGCGGCGAATCTAAAAAAGCAAAGGTTTGTGCTTTGCTTAAATATCTTCTACCCAATCCCGCATCACCTATGGCATAAATGGCAAATGTTGCTTGTGGCAGGTTTTGAAATATAAAATTTCCATTACGGTCAACATTTGTTGCATAACGTGGTCGCTCATTCATCACGGCTGAATCAGTTAAATTTCTATACAGTACAATTGTAAGTGTGGAATCAATTTTACCCGTTTCAGCTAAAATTACTTTTCCTCTGACTTCCAGTGAATCTAAAGAAGGACCGGTGGAAAATCTATAGGTAAATCCTTCCAACCTGTTTCCTTCATTATAATCTACAATGGCATTCCCAAATTTAAAAGTATAAGTTGTATTTGGTTCCAGGGTATCTC
>JACDAZ010000053.1 GCA_013695175.1 Flavisolibacter sp.
GGGTGAGGCATCTCACGGTCAGCACGATCGTCAGAGAGCTCCCGGTTCTATTGGTGGTTCTTCTTATCCCTCAAGAGTATTTAAAGGAATGAGAATGGGCGGTCGTATGGGACAGGACAGAGTGAAAGTAAAGGGTTTGAAAGTAGTTAAGATATTCCCTGACAAAAACTACATCTTGGTAAGTGGTGCTGTTCCAGGCCACAATGGTTCCATCGTATTAATCCAGAAGTAATCATGCAACTGAAAGTATTATCAATTAAAGGAGAAGAAACAGGAAGAACGATTGATCTGCCTGAAGAAATATTTGGTATTGAGCCAAATGATCATGCCATTTACCTGGCTGTAAAGCAATATTTAGGTGCTCAACGCCAGGGAACGCATAAGGTTAAAACCCGTGCAGAAGTAAAAGGCTCAAGCCGTAAACTTCATAAGCAAAAAGGTACCGGTGGTTCCCGTAAGGGTAATATCCGCAATCCTTTATATAAAGGTGGTGGTACTGTTTTCGGACCTAAGCCACACAAATACGATATCAAGTTAAATCGTAAAGTAAAGGATCTGGCTAAAATGTCGGCTTTGGCTCATAAGGCAAAAGAAAATGCAATTGTTGTGGTGGAAGATGTAAATCTTGATGCACCAAAAACAAAACAATTCATGAGCATCTTAAACAGCCTTAAAGTAGGTGATAAGAAGTTGATGTTTGTGGTACCTGAGTATAATGATAATGTATACATCAGTGCTCGTAATGTAGCATCAGTATTAACTACATTAATGAGTGATGTAAATACATACGACCTGGTAAATTCTGAAGTGTTGGTACTTACCGAAAGTGCAGCTAAGATTTTTGCAGGTGGTGAAGAGGCTGAAACAGCAGAAGAAAAAGCATAATTAATTAGATGATTTGGTCCCGATAGTTATCGGGAAGCCAATTAGCTAATGAAGTTCTTTAAATAAAAGTGATCATGATGAACCGGCAGTAGAGCAAAACTCATCGCCTGTTGTGTCACTCACTTGTTCGTTCAGAACAATATTGAACAAATAAAGACAAAAGACTTTAAAATCTTATGTCAATTTCAAATTTTCAAATTAACAGAAATGAAACTTTCTGAAGTATTGGTAAAACCGATTTTAACCGAAAAAGCAAACGCCCAGCAGGATTCTCTGCATCGCTATGCTTTCAAGGTTTCCCGTAAGGCTAACAAGCTTGAAATAAAAAAAGCTGTGGAAGAATTTTACGGAGTTAATGTTATAGATGTAAATACTGCAGTAGTGCCTGGTAAAAACAAAACCCGTTATACAAAAAAAGGTTTTGTAAAAGGTCAGAAGCCATCTTATAAAAAAGCAATGGTTACTGTGGCAAAAGGGGAAAACATTGATCTGTATTCTAACATCTAATTAAAAAAAGTATGGTCGGCAAGACCGATAAAATTGCAAGAACATGGCATTAAAGAAATATAAACCAATGACAGCCGGTACCCGATGGAGAATCGGTAATGCATACGCAGAAATAACGACTGACACACCAGAGAAATCTTTATTGGAAACAAAAAAGAGAACCGGTGGTCGTAATTCATCTGGTCGCAGGGCAATGCGTTATATAGGTGGCGGACATAAAAAAGCTTACAGGGTTATAGATTTCAAACGCAACAAAAAGGAAATTCCTGCAACTGTTGCATCTGTTGAATATGATCCAAACCGTACCACTTTTATTGCATTATTACATTATGCAGATGGTGAGAAAAGATATATACTGGCTCCGCAGGGTTTAACTGTAGGTATGTCAGTAGTAAGTGGAGATGCAGTTGCACCTGAATTAGGAAATTCTTTACAATTAAAGAGTATGCCTTTAGGTACTGTAGTTCATAATATAGAAATGCAACCGGGGCAAGGTGGTAAAATAGCAAGAAGCGCAGGAGCATCTGCACAGCTTGCTAACAAAGAAGATAAGTACGCTATTTTAAAAATGCCTAGTGGTGAGTTAAGAAAAGTGTTGATCAATTGTTATGCAACTGTAGGTGTTGCATCAAACAGTGACCATAATCTGCAGAGCATGGGTAAGGCTGGACGTAACCGCTGGAGAGGTATCAGGCCAAGAACAAGAGGTGTGGCCATGAACCCTGTTGATCACCCGATTGGTGGTGGTGAATGGCGTGCCTCAGGTGGTCACCCACGTTCACGCACCGGTAAATATGCAAAACGTGAAAAAACAAGAACCCGAGGAAAAGGAAGTGACAAATTAATTATTCAGCGTAAGAACGGTAAAAAGCTGGCTAAGTAACATAAAGTTTAAAATTTAAATTAAATAATAAGAATGGCTCGTTCAATTAAAAAAGGTCCTTATGTAGCAGCACATTTAGAAGATAAAGTGGTAGCTATTAATGATGGCAAATCAAAAAAAGGTGTGATAAAAACATGGAGCCGCCGCTCAACTATCACCCCAGATTTTGTAGGTCATACGTTTGCTGTACATAATGGAAACAAGTTTATTCCTGTTTATGTAACTGAGTTCATGGTAGGACATAAATTAGGTGAATTTGCTCCGACAAGAAATTTTAGAGGTCACTCAAGTAAAAAAGGATAAAACAAAGGATCAGGTGCAGGTAAGGATAAGATATTTTTCATCTCAACCTCAGCCTCAACCTCAAACTAAATAAAAATGGAAGCAGTAGCAAAACTGAGAAATTACCCAACATCACCACGTAAGATGCGTTTACTGGCAGATCTTATTCGTGGTATGAATGTAGAAAAAGCGTTGGCTGTTTTAGAACACAATCCAAAACATCCGGCAGTACCC
>JACDAZ010000063.1 GCA_013695175.1 Flavisolibacter sp.
GCATATCTGCAGCTTGTAGCGGCTTTTTATACAGTAATAATGTGATTCTGACAGGAGGTATTCTGGTTGGTGCTGCCGGAACTATTCTTACCATATTAATGTGTAAAGCAATGAATCGATCATTAAAAAACGTATTGATTGGTTCATTTGGTGGTGGAACTTCGGGTGGTGGTGCAGTTTCAGGTCCAACTGACTATAAAGAAATCTCTCTTAATGATTCAGCTGTCATAATGAATTATGCAAATAAAGTTTTTATTGTTCCTGGTTATGGACTTGCCGTAGCACAGGCACAACATGCTTGTCATGAACTTGAAAAAATACTGGAAGCCAAAGGTGTACAGGTTAAATATGCCATTCACCCGGTTGCAGGACGTATGCCCGGACATATGAATGTATTATTAGCTGAAGCAGATGTCAGTTATGATAAACTTCTTGAAATGGAACAGGCAAATGATGAATTTACTTCGGCAGATGTGGTTTTAATTTTAGGAGCCAATGACGTTGTAAATCCTGCTGCAAAATCTAATCCTTCTTCACCTATATATGGTATGCCTATACTTGATGTAGGCCTGGCTAAAAATGTGATAGTAAACAAACGCAGTATGAAACCGGGATATGCCGGAATAGAAAATGAATTGTTTTACCAGCAAAAAACATCTATGTTGTTTGGGGATGCTAAAAAAGTATTGCAGGACCTTATTGCAGAAGTTAAGCAACTATAATTCATGATAATTGCCGGTTTCTTTTTTCTTTCAAGTTGGACTTATATTTTTCCCTGATAACTTCTTGTAGCGGTATCCGGTAAACTTTACTTTCAAGCCATGATAATATATCAAGATATGAGAAGGCACGGGCTTCAAACCTGCTGCCTCTCAGATCTTTTATTCTTTCTAAAAGTTTTATAAATTCATCATGTATCTCGCTCCTGTTCAGATTGAAAGATTTCTTTAAGAATTTGAACATTTCTTCTTCAACCACGCTTAGGTTCTCCATTTTCGCCATAAACCTGTAAACAGATTTTACCAGGTATTCAAGCAACTGAAAATTGCCTAATTCATAATGCGCAATCAGGTGAAGCAATCTTGCATAGCATTGCAAATCATTTCTCAAGTCAATCTTCCAGTTGATTATTTTATTTAGGTAGATAATACAATTATCATAGTCACCGCTACCAAAATAAAGTGATGCTATTTTATAATAAAAAACAAGAACACGGTGACTGTCAAGTTGTAATGAATATTCCTTAATCTTTTCTTCTATTACAGGAACAAGGTATAAACCTTCTTCAAAAGTTCCTGTCAGAAAATGTTTGTTGATTTTTGCAACATGCAAATAAATAAACACCTGTAACTTATTATTATCGCTTTTCTCCACTATGGGAGAAGCAGCAAAACGTTCAAATTGTTTAAGAGTCTCTTCAAATTTTTCATAATGATTTAAATCAAACAATGCGTTCAATAAATTGTGTACGCCTTTTATATATGCACTTGATTCAATTTCAATCATCATGGGTTGTTCTTCAATCACATCAACCCATTTTTTTGTGTACCTGTAATACATTAAAAAATCCTGTCGTATAAATGAAAACCAGCAAAAAGACTGGTAGAGGTACAAAAGCTGATAAAATGTCCTGGCGTTCTTTACATTAGAAGGCAGGTTTTGTTCGAAAAATAGTTTCAACTTTTTTTCTTCATCTTCATTGCGGGCATGCCCGTTTTTGATGTACCAGCTGTAAAGTTGCAATGCCAAATTCGAAAGTATTGTAACAAGCGTTATTCTTTCATTTACTTCTAATGATTCTTTTGTTAATTGATCTGCACGATCTTCCAAACTTCTTGTTATGTGCATGGATTCAATCTTCTTTTCCAGGAAAAGAATCTGCATCAGGAAGCTGACCTGGTTATGTGTGTGTGAAGTTTCTTTTGCTTTATCTAAAATTCTTAAGCTTTGAACATACAACCCTTTATTATATAAAATGCGAGCAAAATCCAGTTGCTCATGTAATTGTATATCTATGTTATCATTGTTCTCCAACAACCTTAAACTGCTCAATAATTGTTTATAGAGATGTGATTTTAGGTTGTATAGCTGTTGCTTTTTAAGGTTGCTGTTTTTCTTTAAAAGTATCACTTCATCATAATCAGACATCTTGTCAAGAGCATCAAAAAGTTGTATCACCTTCAGGTCTTCATTTGATGAATTTCTTTTTATATAGAGCTTAAAGTTCCGTTTTTCCGACTTTCTGAGGGAGTGGATCAACAGGAATAAGGGGTCTGCAGAGCGGTTGGGCATTGTAGATAACGATTTAAATAAATCCAGTGCTGGTAAGCATTTCAGCAAATTTAAACTCATTTTACTGAGATAGAAAGCCGCTCATATTGATTTAACCTTCTCCCTTAATGAGTCTATTTTCAATAAAGGCATTAATCCATTGTCTTTAGGCATATAAACTCATACTATGGAAAAAAAGGTTTTCATATTCGACACTACCCTCAGGGATGGTGAACAGGTTCCGGGTTGTAAACTAAATACAAAGGAGAAAGTTCAACTGGCTTTAGAGCTGGAAGATCTTGGTGTTGATATCATAGAAGCAGGATTTCCCATATCCAGCCCTGGTGATTATGAATCGGTAAACCAGGTTTCAAGGGTCATAAAAAATGCAACTATATGTGCCTTGAGCCGTGCTGTAAAAAAAGATATAGAAGTAGCAGCTATGGCACTTAAATATGCCAGGCAACCACGTATTCATACCGGAATTGGAACATCTGATTTTCATATAAAAAGTAAGTTCAGGTCAACACAGGAAGAAATTCTTGAACGTGCCATTCAATGTGTTAAGTGGGCCAGGAATTTTACAGATGATGTAGAGTTTTATGCAGAAGATGCAGGCAGAACAGAGAATGAATATTTAGCCCGTGTAGTGGAAGCGGCCATTAAATCCGGTGCAACCACCATAAATATTCCTGATACAACCGGATATTGTTTGCCACATCAATATGGTGAAAAAATAGCTTATTTAGTTGCTCATGTTCCCAACATTGATAAAGCTGTTATTTCCTGTCATTGCCATAATGATCTTGGGCTGGCAACTGCCAATTCAATTGCAGGAGTATTAAATGGTGCCAGGCAAATTGAATGTACTATTAATGGATTGGGAGAAAGGGCGGGAAATACATCATTGGAAGAAGTGGTAATGATATTAAAACAACATAAACACTTAAAATATATTACAGGTGTTCACTCAAAAAAATTAAATCCACTAAGCAGGCAGGTTTCAGACATCATGCGTATGCCTGTTCAACCTAATAAAGCTATTGTAGGTTCCAATGCATTTTCTCATTCTTCCGGAATTCACCAGGATGGATTTTTAAAAGATGCCAGCACTTATGAAATTATTAATCCGGAAGAAGTTGGTGCTGAAGGAAGTAAGATTGTTTTAACTGCCAGGAGCGGGCGCAGTGCATTAGCTTATCGTTTGCAGTGTTTAGGATTCACTTATAACCGTGATGATATCGATGTATTATACGAAAGCTTTTTAGTGGTAGCTGATTCAAAGAAAGAAGTGGTGGAGGAAGATTTATTTGCACTTGCTCAAAAATATGAACCGGTAAATGTGGCTGTTGCTTAATTAAATTATGGGAAAAACATTATTTGATAAAATTTGGGAAAAGCATGTGGTGCAATCTGTTGAAGATGGACCAGATGTATTATATATAGATAAACATTTTATTCATGAAGTAACATCGCCTCAGGCTTTTGCAGCGCTGGATAAAAAGGGAATAAAAGTATTTCGACCACAACAGGTGGTTGCAACAGCCGATCATAATGTTCCAACTATTAATCAGCATTTACCAATATCAGATCACCTGTCCAGAATGCAGGTTGATCAGTTGATAGAGAACTGTAAAAAACATGATATACAATTATATGGTCTTGGGCATCCTTACCAGGGTATTGTTCATGTTATAGGTCCTGAACTTGGAATTACGCAGCCGGGAATGACAATTGTTTGTGGTGACAGTCATACTTCTACTCATGGCGCTTTTGGTTCTATTGCATTCGGCATTGGTACCAGTGAAGTGGAAATGGTTTTTGCTTCGCAATGTTTATTGCAGAATAAGCCAAAGATCATGCGCATATCAGTTGAAGGAAAATTAAATAAAGGAGTAGTATCCAAAGACATTATTCTTTATATCATTTCAAAAATTTCTGCAAGTGGGGCCACGGGTTATTTCATAGAATTTGCAGGACCTGCCATAACATCTCTTTCTATGGAAGCTCGTATGACCATTTGTAATATGAGTATTGAAATGGGTGCAAGAGGTGGAATGATTGCACCTGATGAAACCACTTTTGAATATATAAAAGAACGTGAGTTTGCTCCTAAAGAACAGCAGTGGGAAAAGAAGATTCAGGAATGGAAACAATTGTTTTCTGATAGTGATGCAGTATTTGATAAAGAACTTTTAATAAATGCATCTGAGATCGAACCCATGATAACATGGGGAACCAACCCGGGTTTGGGAATATCCATTTCTGGATTGATACCTGTTGCAGAAAGTATACCCGATGAAGGTGAAAGAAATAATATCATCAAGGCTTTACATTATATGGGCCTGCAGGAAGGCAAATCCTTAAAAGGTTTGGCTGTTCAAAATGTTTTTATTGGAAGTTGTACAAATGCAAGAATAGAAGACTTGCGTTTGGTTGCAGGTGTTGTAAAGGGCAGAAGAAAAAATGCAAATGTACGAGTGTTGATTGTACCCGGATCGCAGCAGGTAGCAGCACAGGTAAAACAAGAAGGATTGGACCAGATTTTTTGGGATGCAGGTTTTGAAATCAGACAGGCAGGATGCAGTGCCTGTTTAGGAATGAATGAAGATAAAATTCCTGCAGGGGAATATTGTATTTCTACCAGCAATAGAAATTTTGAAGGACGGCAGGGTGCCGGTGCCAGAACACTTTTAGCCAGCCCGCTTACAGCAGCGGCAACGGCTATCACAGGTGTTGTAACAGACGTTCGTGAACTTTTAAGCTAATCAAAATGGAAGCAATAAATATTATTAAAAGCAGGTTTGTTCCTTTGCCGGTTGAAAATATTGATACCGATCAAATTATTCCTGCACGTTTTTTAAAAGCAACCACAAAAGAAGGTTTTGGCAAAAACCTTTTCCGCGACTGGCGGTATAAAGGAAATAATGAAAACCAACTATCGCAGTTTGTTTTAAATGATGAAACATATTCAGGCGAAATATTAGTTGCAGGAAGAAACTTTGGTTGTGGCTCGTCAAGAGAACATGCAGCATGGGCAATAAAAGATTATGGATTTAAAGTAGTAGTGTCAAGTGCATTTGCTGATATTTTTCAAAGCAATGCTTTAAATAATGGCTTACTCCCAGTTACAGTATCCGAAGTTTTTCTTCAAAAAATTTTCTCATTAAGTAACAGATCCATCCTGGAAGTAAACCTGAAAGAACAAACAATATCCATTTCTGAAACAGGAGAAAGGGAAAGTTTTCCTATAAGTGCTTATAAAAAAACATGCATGCTTAATGGATATGATGATGTTGATTTTTTACTGAACCTCCGTAAAGAAATAGAAAAATTTGAAAATTTAAATTAACCCTTAAAAACTTTTATGAAAAAGAAAATTGCAGTGATACCGGGCGATGGAATTGGTCCTGAAGTAACAAGAGTAGCTGTAAAAGTACTGGATGCAGTTGCAGAAGAATTTGGTCACAGGTTTGAATATCAATATGCTTCAATGGGTGCAGAAGCAATTGATAAAACAGGAACTGCATTGCCTGATGCATCTTTAGAGACATGTCTTTCATCTGACGCAGTTTTGTTGGGTGCTATAGGTCATCCAAAATATGATAAAGATCCAACAGCAAAAGTTCGTCCTGAACAGGGCTTGCTAAAACTAAGGAGAGAACTTCATTTATTTGCTAATATCAGACCTATTACTCTTTACCCAAGCCTGCAGCATTTATCTCCTTTAAAATCTAAGTTGTTGGAAGATGTTGATTTTGTTATTTACCGTGAGCTAACGGGTGGAATATATTTTGGCAAAAAAGAAGTTAATGAAGATTATACGGAAGCGTCTGATATGTGTGTATATACAAAAGTTGAAATAGAAAGAATCGCACATCTTGCTTTCCAGGCTGCCCGAAAAAGGTCAAACAGGCTTACTCTTGTTGATAAAGCCAATGTTCTTGAAACATCGCGTTTGTGGAGAAAAGTAGTACAGCAGCTAGCACTTATTTATCCTAAAGTGCAGGTGGATTATTTATATGTTGATAATGCTGCTATGCAACTTATTTTAAATCCAAAGCAATTTGATGTTATTCTCACTGAAAATATGTTTGGTGATATCCTGAGCGATGAAGCTGCTGTATTGAGCGGTTCATTAGGTTTATTGCCATCCGCATCTATAGGAACTTCAACTGCTTTGTTTGAGCCTATTCATGGCTCTTACCCACAGGCTGCCGGAAAAGATATTGCCAATCCAATTGGTGCAGTTCTTTCTGCTGCAATGATGCTTGATCATTTTCTTTTAAAAGAAGAAGCTGAAGTAGTAAGAGCTGCAGTTGAATGGACTTTGCAAAATGGTTTTGTTACCAAAGACCTGAATGTTGAGAATAGTTATTCCACTTCAACTGTAGGGGAATTACTAGTAGATCATATAACACAACATATACCATCTGCAGTAAACCATCGCAATATAGAATTACGTAAATCAACCATCATTTAAATTTTAACTAAGGGAGTTTTAAATGTATTTTAACGAGAACACATACATCTATTTTGATGGAAAATTTGTAAAAGCAGATGAAGCTAAAGTAAATTTATACCTGCAAACTTTGCACTATGGCTATGGTGTGTTTGAAGGTATAAGAT
>JACDAZ010000088.1 GCA_013695175.1 Flavisolibacter sp.
ATGGGAGCTTTACCTATACGAGACATAATCTTTAATTTGATTTTTGTTAATTGTTATTTGACAATGTAAGTTTGAACGTGTTCAGTTCCGTATAGAGAACTTAAATTATCATTCAAACTTTTTTTATTTGGAAACCATTGCCTCATCTCCAAACCTGCTAATTGCAGGAAAGTTGTTTTTAATAGATATAACAAAGAACTTCGCCACCTATATTTTGAACTTTTGCTTCTTTATCAGTAAGTACTCCTCTTGAAGTAGATAAAATGGCTACACCCAAACCATTTTTCACACGGCGAAAATCATCAGGCTTAGAATAATGTCTTAAACCGGGACGGCTCACTCTTTCTAAACTATGAATAGCCGGTTGTTTTGTTTGAGGATCATATTTCAAAGCTATTTTAATAACACCTTGCTTATTATCATCTTCAAATTTGTACTTTAAAATATAACCCTGGTTGTACAATATTTCCGTCATGCGCTTTTTTAAGTTAGAAGCAGGAATTTCAACAATTCTATGTCCTGCCATTTGTGCGTTACGAATTCTCGTAAGGAAATCTGCAATTGGATCTGTTACCATATTTTTTGCCCTCCTACATTCCGGCTCCCAATAAAATCGGGACGAAATAATTGGATTTATTTAAATTTTAATTTCTTTATTCCTATTGTGAATGGGCAATTGTCAATTGTGATGATTCTGAAATAATAGAATCAAATTCACTATTCACCATTCACTATTACTTACCAGCTTGCTTTTTTAACGCCGGGTATTTTTCCATTTAAAGCCATGTCACGAAGTGCCACACGGGATATGCCGAAATAACGAACATAACCTCTAGGACGACCCGTAATCTGGCAACGGTTTTTCAACCTCACTTTAGAAGAATTTTTTGGTAATTCATCTAATCCTTTCCAATCACCGGCAGCTTTCAACGCTTCTCTTTTTTCAGCGTATTTTGCAACCATCTTTTCCCTTTTACGTTGCCTGGCTTTTACTGATTCTTTAGCCATAGTTGTTTTTTATTTTTATTTTATAATGTTTGAATTAGATCAAACATCAGCATTTACTTTTTTAGCATTTTTAAATGGCATACCCATCTCTCTTAAAAGCTCGTATGCTTCTTCATCTGTTTTTGCTGTTGTAACAAAAGTTATATCCATACCGGTGATACGATTTACTTTATCGATATCAATTTCAGGAAATATAATTTGCTCCGTAACACCCATAGTGTAGTTACCACGACCATCAAATGATTTTTCGTTTACACCCTTGAAGTCACGTACACGTGGAAGTGCAACTGAAATCAAACGATCTAAAAATTCATACATCTTCTCACCGCGTAATGTAACTCTTGCACCAATTGGCATATGCTTACGCAATTTGAAATTAGATATGTCTTTTTTAGAATTAGTTGCAACCGCTCTTTGACCACTGAGAGTTGTTAATTCATCAATAGCAATATCGATCAGCTTTTTGTCATTTACAGCGCCATTAACACCACGGTTGATAGCTATTTTTTCCAGCTGTGGCACCTGCATTACAGATTTATAACCAAAGCGTTTCATTAAAGCAGGAATCACTTCCTCTTTATATTTATTTCTTAACCTGGGGGTAATTGTTGTTGTTGCCATTATTTAATTGCCTCCCCTGATTTTTTGGATACTCTAATTTTTTTACCGTCTTTTTCTTCTCTCTTCACTTTAGAACCCTGCTTACCATCCCATAACATAACGTTACTGATATTAATAGGTGCTTCTTTCTTTACAATACCACCTTTGGTATTTTGTGCAGATGGCTTTGTGTGTTTGGTGATGATGTTTACACCTTCAACCAATACTTTACCCTCATCCACCATTACCTGTTTAACCAAACGTGGTTTCTTCACGTCTTTGTCATCACCAGAAATAACAACCACCTGGTCGCCTTTTCTGATATTATACTTTGGTTTAAATCTTGTTTTCATTTTATATTACCTCTCGGTTTTTTTACTTTTCCTGATACTGCCAGGAATAATTTAGTTTGTTGATTTGATAATTTGAAAATTTGATGATGGCTGTTTCATTGGCACATTGGCATATTTCCAAACCTTCAAATTTTATAGTACCTCAGGTGCCAGTGAAATGATCTTCATGTAACCTTTATCACGAAGTTCACGGGCAACTGGTCCGAAAATACGTGTGCCTCTTGGTTCATCTGCCTGGTTCAAGATCACAACAGCATTATCATCAAAACGTATATAAGAACCATCCTTACGACGCAGTTTGTTTTTGGTACGTACAATAACAGCTTTGGCTACTGTACCTTTTTTAATACCACCTGCCGGAATAGCATCTTTTACTGTTACTACTATCTTATCCCCTACTCTTGCGTAACGCTGACCACTATTACCCAATACACGAATACAAAGCACTTCTTTAGCACCACTGTTATCCGCTACATTTAAACGGGACTCTTGCTGGATCATTTTATTTAATTTTTAAAAGCCCCATCCTCTTATCCTTCCCCGGTGAGAAAGGAGGTCAGGCTAATTATTTCTATTATACTTTTAAAAGAACCTATCAACTTTTTATTTCACCCTCAACATCCTGCACACAATCAGCAACTCAAAGTAAGCCAGGGCTTGCTATGATGGCCTTCCCACCGGGAAGGTCGGGATGGGCTTATTACTTAACTTTCTCTACAACTGCTACCAGTCTCCAACGCTTTGTTTTACTCAAAGGACGTGTTTCCTGTATACGAACTACATCACCAATGTTTGCTTCATTCTTTTCATCGTGAGCATGAAAACGTGTAGTCTTTTTAATGAACTTACCATAGATAGGGTGTTTTACTTTTCTTTCAACAGCAACAATAATGGTTTTAGTCATTTTGTTACTGGTTACCACACCTATTCTTTCTTTTCTTAAATTTCTTGTTTCAGTACTTTCAGTACCTTGTTGTTGTTCAGCCATGGTATTAGCTTTATACTTTGTACTAACTGCTTTCAGCTGTTAGTCCGCAGCTATTTATACACTTAATTTTTTATTCCTTAATTCAGTTTTCAAACGAGACAATTCTCTGCGTAGAGTTCTGATGCTCATGGGATTTTCCAAAGGCGAAATGGCGTGAGCAAATTCCAACTTCTTCAAACGCATTTCATCTTCTTTAATACGGGCCTGCAGATCCTGCTCGTTTAAACCCAAAATACTTTTTTTAAAATCTGCTGTCTTTGACATTTTAATTCAATTTGAAAATTTGAAAATTTGAAGAGTTGGAAATTAAATCAGCACATCACCAAATCTTCAAATCACCACTTTATTTTTAAGCTTCTGCTAAATCGCGACGCTTAATAAATTTTGTTGCTATTGGTAACTTACCGGCTGCCAGGTGTAATGCACCTTTTGCAATTTCTTCAGTTACTCCATCAATTTCGAAAAGGATACGCCCAGGCTTTACAACAGCTGCCCAAAACTCCAGGTTACCTTTACCCTTACCCATACGTACCTCTGCAGGCTTACGTGTAATTGGCTTGTCAGGGAAAATGCGAATCCAAACATTACCCTCACGTTTCATGTGACGGGTAAGCGCCTGACGTGCTGCTTCAATCTGGCGATCCGTGATCCAATGACTGTCCAAAGCTTTCAATGCATAGGAACCAAAAGCAATGCTTGTTCCTCTTTTAGCATCGCCCTTCATGCGACCTTTCTGCATTTTCCTGTGTTTGGTTCTTTTCGGCTGTAACATAAACTCAATTTGATAATTTGATAATTTGTCAATGTGTCAATTAAATGCATATTGACGAATTTGATTTTCTTTTTGCTTTTACCTTCATTGGCAAATTAACCTCTTCTTCCGCCTCCTTGTCCACCCTGTCTTCCACCACCACCGCCGCCACCGCCACGGTTAAAGTTTCCACCTCCGCCTCCGCCTCTGCGGTCACCTCCACGGAAATCTCCACCCCTGTCATCTCTTCTTTCTCTTCTGTCACTTACATCACTCTTTCCACCAACAAAATTTGGATTCAAATCTCTTTTTTGTAACACTTCACCTTTACAGATCCACACTTTAATACCTATTTTACCATAAACCGTTTGTGCAAATACATTGGCATAATCAATATCCATACGGAATGTATGCAATGGTGTACGGCCTTGTTTAAATTCTTCGCTACGGGCAATCTCAGCACCGTTCAAACGACCACTCAATTTTATTTTAATTCCTTCTGCACCCATACGAAGTGAAGAAGCAATAGCCATTTTAGTAGCCCTTTTAAAATTGATACGGTTTTCTATCTGGCGTGCTACAGTGTCAGCAACAATCATTGCATCCAGTTCCGGACGACGGATCTCCAGGATGTTGATCTGAACATCTTCCTTACCGGTTAGCTTTTTCAATTCTTCTTTGATACGGTCTACCTCACCACCACCTTTACCAATAATAATTCCCGGTTTTGATGTATGGATAGTAACAATAAGTTTCCCTAATGTTCTTTCAATAACAGTTTTAGAGATGCCTCCTTTGTTGATACGGGCATTCAGGTAAGACCTTATCTTACCATCTTCGATCAGTTTGTGAGCGAAGTCTTTCTTGCTGCCATACCAGTTAGATTCCCATCCCCTGATGATGCCTAACCTGTTACCAATTGGATTTGCTTTTTGACCCATTTATTTTAATTGAATAATTTGAAATTTAATTATGCTTTTGCGTCAACAATAACAGTTACATGATTGCTTCTTTTACGAACACGGTATCCGCGACCTTGCGGTGCCGGACGCATACGCTTTAAAGTTCTTGCACCGTCCACAAAAATCGTTTTTACAATTAATTGACCTTCATCACCATCTTCATTCTTTTGTTTCCAATTGCTGATGGCACTCAACACCAACTTGCGCATGGGTACTGCTGGATGTTTTGGATTGTGTTCTAAAACAGCCAACGCTTTTTCTACAT